>JALVCY010000090.1 GCA_027009605.1 Saprospiraceae bacterium | reverse complement strand
GGCCTTGCCAACTTTAGTTGCAAGTTGCCACGGGCGGTAGCGCCTCGCCGCTTAACGGCCTTGTCAACTTTAGTTGCAAGGTGACACGGGCGGTAAAATCTTAAATCGAATTACCGGAGATCTACGGTTCTGTAGGTCTTGGAACTAATCCCGACACTTGGTCGAGCCAAGGCCATTGTGGCGCCAACTCGCTTCGCTCTTGGCTACATCTTGGAACTAAAGTTCCAAGGCCATTAAGGGCGCCAACTCGCTTCGCTGTTGGCTACATCTTGGAACTAAAGTTCCAAGGCCATTGTGGCGCCAACTCGCTTCGCTGTTGGCTACATCTTGGAACTAAAGTTCCAAGGCCATTAAGGGCGCCAACTCGCTTTGCTCTTGGCTACATCTTGGAACGAATTCCGACACTTGGTCGGGACAAGGCCAGTAGGGAGACTGACAAAAAAAACGGGAAAACCTTGTGGTTTTCCCGTTCATGCTTATGAAAAAAGCATTTAAATGAGTTTACTTCAGCTTGACGATTTGTTTGGAGAAACGTCCGGCTTCGGAAGTCATATTTAGTTGATAGATACCGGCGGGTTGAGTCTCGATATTTAGGACGTGTTCAGTCCCTTCAAAACTACCTTTTTGGATGCGTTGGCCATTGGCGGCGACCAGCTCAAAATGAGTGGTGCAGTCCTGACATCCGTTGGTCAGTGTCATTTTGATGCGGCCGGCAGTGGGGTTGGGGAAAACTTTCATATCGACTTCGGAGTCAAGTCCTGATAAAGAGTTGGAGTCCTTGTGTAAAGTTTGGCAATCGCAGCTTTTCTTTGTTGCTTCCCATTGGAAGTAACCTAAGCTGCCGGTTTGGGTGCGGTAATAGACTTGTCCGCCGGCGCCAAAAGCTAAACTGGGGGCTTGAGTGTCCGCTAGATAGGCTTGGGTGAAGAAGTTGTCATCTACCCAGTAATGAATTCTTTGGGCGCGGTCGTAATCCCATCCGAATAACTGCAAACGGCCGTCTTCCGAAATGTAAAAAATATCAGTCCGGCCACCGGCTAAGTTGGATGCGATATAGTCCTTGTGCTGCGGGTCTTGGAAACCATAGTCATAGGCCGGCATGGTGTGCTCAAATTCATGGGTGCCAAATTGCTGAATTTGATGGAATTGGTCATCCTGCCCCCGAAAGGCAATACCTTGTCCGGTAGGGAAAGTGGTGTAAAGTATGGCGCCCGGCTTGGCGGAAACTTGCACATTGGGTAAGGAAATGGGCCGGAAGGTCAAATCGGTACGCTGCATGGCACGCAACTGTAGCCCATTGTCTTTGAAGAGTACGGTTTCATTGGGAGCAACGGTTAAATCTCCCCGGTAATTTACTTTCGCCATAGCTTTGATGGCGTAGCTGGTAGGGTCTAAATAGGCTAAGTTGCCATTTTTTAGGATGGCGATGACGTTTCCTTCGTTGGAGACGGCTAGTGCTTTTTTTGCTTTCGCCAATTGGATATTGGACTTTTGAAAGGCTAGGAATTGATTGCCCTGACGGTGAAAACCACCCAAGCTGCCATCTAAGTTCTTGAATAGCAAGGTGTTGGTGACCGGGTTATAGACTAAGTCTCCAAGAATTTGGGTGTTGGAGATGGATTGATTTGTCCAAGCTTGGTTTGTTTTTTCCGCAAGGTAAACTTGGTGGTCATCCCCAATATAGAAGACTTCGTTGGGCTGATTCGGATTGGGGACGATGGCTCCATTTTGGTCTAATACTTTAGGGTCATACAGAGTGCCGGTGGCTTGGTGGAAAGCCCAAGATTTGTCCTTTAAATAATGGAAAGGGGCGTTTGGTTTGTGCCGGTAAATATTGATTTCTTTGATGTCAAAGTGGATGGGTTGGCTGCCGGCTTCATCTGTCTGCAGCGCCACGACCAAACGCATGGATTCCATTGGTATATTCAGTTGATCTGCCTTTACGGTAGCGACTTCACGACCATGAATGAAAAGGGTTATGGCATCCGGTGTCCAAGCAGCTTGAAATACATGGTAGTCCTTGTCCCATCCGGCATGGAAGTCTTCCAAATTCCAGTTGTTACCACATTGATATTGTGTATTTTTATCTAGGTTGACGGATACATTTTGACGTAAGTCGTCATTGATGGCTCCATGTCCGTCGATGATGTTGATTTCCGTATTTTCACCGACCAACTTGAAAACGGGCCAAGCGTCGTTCAGGTTTTTTTGTCCATCGGGGATTTGGGCTATGATTTCAAAGATGCCGTAGGCTTCCTTCAAAGGTCTGGAAATGAGGGCGGATTTGTAGTAAAATTGTTTGCCATTGGGCTCTCTGGCTGCCATCGCTTGAGACAGTGGGGTGGCCGTTAGCCGGATGCCCCCTTCCGGTAAAAAACTAATTTGTGACCCGGTAAAAATGGCAGAACCGATGGTCTTGGATACATCGGCGGGTTTTAGACTCCAATTTTGGGCTAATTCTTCGTGATTTTGGTACTTAAAATCATCGTGAAAGACTCTTTGGAAATTGGAATAGTCGATTCGATTTTGCGCAAAGCCGGAGCCAAAGCTCCAAATAAAAACAAAAGAGAGTAATAAATACTTCATAAGTAAGAGATTTTGGTTTGTGATCATTACTCAGCAGGGACTATTGGGCTAAAAATGCTCTTTTTAGAACGCTTAAAGTTTCCATGCGGAGTAATTGCAGATAAGTAACATCCAAATATAATGAATATTACGTTTTTGTGACATGAAATAGTGTGTGTTTAAATAATAATTAACAAACGGAAGTGGCGTTGCCCTATACTGCCGATGTGGTCGCAGAGTGGGTTACGTCTTGAGCAGGTGTCGCAGCTAGGACGCTCAAGCTATCGAGATTGTCCTGTATTGCAAAGGTTTTGCTCCGCCGGAATTTTGGCGGTTGAAACCGTCGCTACAGGAAACCGCCCTCAACCTAAAAAATGCCTAAGATTAGGAATTACAACCGATAAAGCTTATATTTGTACGCCTAACAAAAAAATTGAACAAACTACTTTAATCCATGAAGATATATCTGTGGTCTTTACTTTTACTCCTAGCCTTGTCGGGGTGTAAGCACCTAGCGACGGTTAGTCTAGACGACCAATTAGTCTCCGCTTTAGACGATTTGTCCCCAACCGGGAGCAAGTCTTATTTTATTTTTCCGGCTTCTAATGACTATGCCGCTATCCCTAACCAAGATCCCCATAATCCCATTACAGCCGAGAAAGTAGCTTTGGGGAAATTGCTTTATTTTGAGACGGGATTTGGGCAAGATGCCAAGCATCCGCAATCCTACGAGTCTTATTCATGTGCTTCGTGTCATATTCCTTCCAAGGGGTTTACTCCGGGCAGACTTCAGGGCGTTGCTGACGGGGGGATTGGCTATGGGGAAGACGGAGAAGGGCGTGTGATGTGGAATGTGTATAAGGAAGATGAGATTGATATTCAAGGGCTTCGAGCGCTGAGTATGTTGAATTTGGCCTATGTCACGAATACATTTTGGAGTGGGCAATTTGGTGCCGACGATAAGAATGTAGGGACAGAGGCCTATTGGGATAATAATGAGGCCTTTAAAGTCAATTATTTGGGGTATTCGGGGCAGGAGAGCCAGCATATTGTCGGGATTTCGCTTCATCGGATGGCGGTCAATGAAAAATTGCTGGATGAATATGGCTACCGGGCTTATTTTGATGCGGCTTTCCCGGACGTGCCTGTCGAAAAGAGATATACCAAGGAGACCGCCGCTTTTGCTTTGGCTGCTTATTTACGAACGTTGTTTGCCAATAAAGCGCCTTTCCAACTTTGGCTCAAAGGTAATTCTAATGCGATGACCGATAACCAAAAAAGCGGTGCGGTCATCTTTTTGACCAAAGCAGGTTGTACGGGATGTCATAAAAGTCCTTCTTTTAATTCGATGGAATTTCACCGGCTTGGCACTAAAGATATGTACACCCACGCCGATGCGGTGGCGACTTCTGCTTCGGACGAGAAGAATCTGGGGCGTGGAGGATTTACCGGGCAACCGGAAGATATGCGTGCTTTCAAAGTGCCCCAACTGTACAATGTCTCCGATTATGCGACCTATTTTCACGGAAGTAGTAAGACGACTTTACGGGATGTGGTCAATTTTAAGCTGCGGGCCAAATCAGAAAATAGATACGTTTTTAATAAAGACCTTTCGGAAAAATTTAAGCCGGTTAGTTTGACGGAAGTACAGAAATCCCAATTAATAGATTTTTTGAAGAATGCGCTTCGGGATCCGGATTTGCAGCGTTATGTTCCTGAATCATTGCCTTCCGGAAATTGCTTTCCCAATAATGATCCTTTCTCCCGGATTGATTTGGGGTGTGATTAGGGAAGCGCAGTCGGAGTTTGTCCCCATTAGCCACTTTTCGATAATTTGTATTTGGCGCAAGTTTCCGGAAAAACATATAAACTTAGGCTCATGGTTTTTATTTAGTTTTTTCCACCCCCAAATTTGCTTTAAGTTCCGGAAGTAACCGGGCTACCGGGTAGCAAATTTGACCCCGCCAGCGTGGGACATGCGGGACATACATACACGACAGGCACAGTCTAGTTATGAATTTGTTTTTGATAAATTTATAACTAAATGGTTATCAGTGATTTATGATACATAATCAGGGTGAACGAAAGAAAATTTTTATAATATGTTAGCCTATGTGTGGACTATTTCTCACCCAAGTTTTAGCAGTCTGAAGCCAAGAATTTGTAGCGTTTCTTAGTGTAAACTTAGTGTTGTCTAAAGTGAACTTAGTGGTAAGGAAAAATGTAATGCCTAACCACTAAGGACACGAAGTTGCCACTAAGAATTCACTAAGGTATTGATTGTCAACAAGTTAAATACCGTCTTTTTGTGCAATTTTTTACTCCCTGTCTAAGATATTTATTATTTTTATATTCTAATTTTTTTCTTTCGTTTACCCTGATACATAATTGAACAATAACAAAACTCCACAAAATCTAGTACCACCAAATATTCAATAATCTTCTAATTGAATGTTGCGGTTGTAAGTCGTGTATGTCCCCCTTTGGATGGGGTAAATTTGCCCGGCCTACTGCCAAGATAACCACAAGCTTTTTAGCAAATTTTGGGGTGGAAAGTAT
>JALVCY010000089.1 GCA_027009605.1 Saprospiraceae bacterium | reverse complement strand
GGCCTTTGAACTTTAGTTCAAAGCTGTAGCCATCGAGCGAAGCCGGAAGGCACCACGTGCCCATGCAAATTGCTTCTAGGAGCACTCAACCACAAAGTCCGTAGGACAAGCTCAACCTAGGAAACCGAAGGAAATGAACGGTGTAACGGTGAATTCTCTCCTAAAAGTATTTGGGTGCAAAACCACCAAATTTTATTCTGTTTGGGAATTTTATTGAGTCGTTCAATTGTTCAACTCTTTAATTGAAAGCGCTGATAATCAATTAGTTATGAGAATCAGTTGAACGATTGAACTCTGAGTCCGCTCCGAAAAGTCCACTCCGCCAAAAATCAAAGCGATGAACAAAATTTTATTTGGTTACCATACTCCCGATAGCTATCGGGATTTTACAAAAGGGATGCCGATAGCTATCGGCAGTGGAAGGGTTGTCAAAACGAAACCAAATAAAATTTTGTGGACTCAAGAACAAACCACAGCACCTGACTTTCCGGAGCAAACTCAACGGTCTAACGGTCTAACGGCAAGACAGCCAAGAGCGTACTCCTTGAACGCCGAAGGCATTTGAACGCCCGAAGGGCAAATTGAACGTGCGAAGCACAAGTTGAACGCCGAAGCCAACCAACGGCTAGGCGGCTAAAAAATCTTACAACTATATCAATTACAGAATCCCAAATATCATATAATGGTGTAAAATCCCAATCAAAAACCCAAGTCTCTCAACTAGCGCAGCGAATCAACTAACGAAGTCCGAATCCACGATAGCAATCGGGAAGTGAATCAACTAGCGCAGCGAATCAACTTCCTCAACTCTCTCAACTAAAAACCCAAACAGAAATCCAAATTTTAAATGATGAGCAAAATCCCAATAAATACCCAAATCATCTCAACCTGCGAAGCACTCAACCCGAAGTCCGAATCCACGATAGTAATCGGGACGAGTCTCAACCTAGGGAGCCGAAGGCGAACGTTCTCAACCTTCTCAACCACAAAAGTCAAGCATCCGGCAATAAAGCCAAGAACAAACCACCACCCAAGCCAAAGACCAAAAGCAGCTTGCTGCGCCCAAAAGACCAAAGACCCAAAAAAGCTACTTTTTCTTAGCCCCCTTTTTCTTAGCCGTACTTTTCTTCTTCCCCGTACTTTTCTTCTTCTTTTTCTTAAACGCATCCGGGATTTCAGCCTCGACCATTTTTATGACATCTTCCAAGCTTAGTTCTTTAGCCTGTTCCGGTGTCATTCGATTATTATCCTTATCTCTGGGCAACTTAATAGACTTCTTTTTCCAGCGGATAAACGGGCCCCAGCGACCATTTTCGATGGCCAAGTTCTCTTCCGGCCAACGCTGAATATATCGATTGGCTTCTTTCTCTTCTTTGGCTTTTGCCAATTCAATCGCTTGCTCTGCTGTCAAGTTATCGAAGTCATATTTCTTTGGAGAGACATTCTGAAACAAGCCATTCCACTTGATAAAGGGGCCAAAACGCCCTTTTCCCTTCGTAATTGGCAATTCCTTATAAAAAGCTATCGGCGCATCTTCTTTTTCTTTTTCTTGAATCAACTCGATGGCACGTTCAATTTTTACCGTATAAGGATCATCTGTCTTCTTCAAGGACACAAACTTGCCATCATACTTGATATAAGGCCCATACCTTCCGGAATGAACTTCCACTTCATGCCCCTTGTATTCGCCGATGGTGCGGGGCAATTGAAACAGTTGCATGGCATCTTCAAAGGTCACACTCTCCAAGGATTGTCCCGGAGCTAAGCTCGCATATCGAGGTTTTTCATCTTCGGCCAATTCTTCGGGTTTTCCGATTTGGACTGCAGGTTTTCCAAAACGTGTCATTCTTACCAACACGGTTTTTCCTGATTCCGGGTCTGTACCCAAGATTCTTTCGCCGGATGCCCGATCGGCCGTCTCCATGGTTTCATCCAATTTAGCCTTAAAGGGCCGATAAAAGTCATCCACCATTTGGTGCCAAACCAACTTGCCATCACTTATTTCGTCAAATTTCTTTTCAATTTTGGCTGTAAAGCCGTAATTCATAATCTCATCAAAATGCTCCGTCAAAAAATCACTCACCACCATGCCGATATCCGTCGGATACAATCTATTTTTGGTCGCACCGGTAATTTCTGTCTTTTCATTAGTTTTTACGGTCTGCCCGTCAAAGGTCAACTCCTTGTATGTCCGTTCCACCCCATCCCGGCTTTCTTTAACGACATAACCGCGGCTTTCTTCCATAATCTTAGAGATGGTCGGCGCATAGGTTGACGGGCGGCCAATCCCCTCTGCCTCCAGTTTTTTCACCAAACTCGCCTCCGTGTATCGAGCCGGTGGACGAGTAAAACGCTCCAAAGCCACCATCTCCTGAAAGTTCAATACTTGTCCTACCGTTAATGGCGGCAACATGTCTTTAGTCTCCTCATCACTGTCTTCGTCTTTAGATTCAAAATAGACCTTCAAGAATCCATCAAACTTGACCACTTGTCCCTCGGCGACTAAATTATCTGGACGTGTAGAAATATCAATTTTAGCCACTGTCTTTTCAATAATTGCATCTGACATTTGCGAAGCGATGGTCCGTTTCCAAATCAAATCATACAATCGGTCTTCATCTCTGCCTAGGCTCACGGTACGTTTGTTGGCATAAGTTGGACGGATGGCTTCGTGTGCTTCCTGTGCCCCTTTCTTGCTTTTGAACTTCCTGACAGTCAAGTAGTTCTGTCCAAAATTACCTTCAATCACTTTCGCAATTTCGGCTACAGCAGTATCCGAAAGGTTGGTCGAATCTGTCCGCATATAACTGATGTGTCCGGCTTCATACAACCGCTGGGCAGCCCGCATCGTCCGGCTCACCGCAAAGCCCATTTTTCGAGAAGCTTCTTGCTGCAAAGTAGAAGTCGTAAACGGTGCTGCCGGCCGTCTTTTGGTTGGCTTGATTTCGATATCAGAAATAGCATAGACCGCATTTCGGCAGGATTCTAAAAAGGCTTTGGCCTCTGCTTCTGTAGCCACAGTCTTAGGCGCCTTCGCTTTCAGAATAACCTTTTTGCCACTCGGGCCGTCCTCTTCAAACAAAGCCGTGATATTGAAAAATGGTTGGGGTTTAAAAGCTTGTATTTCTCTTTCTCGATCGACTAATAATTTTACGGTCACAGATTGCACCCGCCCGGCAGATAGCTTGCCCTTTACCTTGCGCCACAGCAAGCCGGATAAATCAAAACCCACCAATCTATCCAAAATTCGGCGTGCCTGTTGGGCATTGACCAAATTTACATTCAATCTACCCGGAGCTTGAATCGCCCCATGAATGGCTTTACTGGTGATTTCTCTAAAAACAATCCGGTTGGTTGTTTTTTCATCTAACCCCAACACTTCACACAAGTGCCAAGAGATGGCTTCTCCTTCGCGGTCATCATCCGTTGCGAGCCATACTTCGTCAGATTTTTTGACGGCATCCTTTAGTTCTTTGACTACCTTTCTCTTTTCAGGAGAGATGATATACTTCGGAGTATAGTTATGTTCAACATCTACCGCTGCATTCCCTTTTTCCAAATCTCGGATATGACCATAGCTGGACTTTACGGAGAAATCCTTTCCCAGTATCTTCTCGATGGTCTTGGCCTTTGCCGGAGACTCCACTATTAATAGGTTTTTTCCCATTTTTTAATTCGATTTTAAGCTATTTTACACACGATGTGCTTGCCTTATAAGACGTTCCGATGCTCATTCGTTTGAGCTTTTTCCGGTCGTTTTTCCTTACAAATGACTTGCAAATGTATAATAATTTTATGCAAGGAATCCACATATACGTCAGGGAGAGCACATTGTTACCTATATGAATAAGGTAGGCCTTTCGGCAAAAAAAATAATAACCCACTGATAATCAATGGAATAGACAGTGATAAATGAACTCAAAAAAAAATGATGACTTTTGAAAAAAAATCTGAGAATTCCACAGCGTCAGTACTTTTGAGATCAAAAAGAACCCTTTAGGGCGCAGTACTTTTCTGTCTCTATACCGCTATACCGTTTAAGACTTGGGTTTGGGCAAGACAATAACTTGATGCCTTTTGGCCCAAGCAGCTTTCCGTTTGGCGGTCATATCTTCGATGAGTTGCTTGGCCCCTAATGGCTTTTTATTCAATTTTCGATGATAGGTAATCATGATAAATTCGGCCATATCTTCGGGATGATAGAGTCCGAGCACCCGCATCCTTTGTCCCAAACGAGAGCCTTCGTAAAGACTCCAATTCACAGTCATCCAACGGCCTAGGCTAAAAAACAACTTGTGCCGAACTTCATCTTCGGTCATCTGCTTAAATTTTTGGCGAGCTTCCGGTGAGATGAGCCTGTTGAGCTGGCGGTGTGCTTCTCCCAAATTAGCAGGAATATAGACCCCATTAATGGTCTTCTTGAGAATTCGTTTTTCATATTGTTTCTGCCATACAGAGTCCTGCGAACTTAGGCTTTGAGCTTGCGCAAAAAAAGAACTACAGCATACTAGCCATAGAAACAGCAAGGCAGATAGCGACTTTCTCATAAACAGTTAGATTTATCCTGAGTAACGTAGAAATACACAAAAAAGTGCTTTTTTCATACGCCCATACCAAACAATGCTTGCACAAGGCCTACTTTCTCTCCAAGACAAACCGGAAAGGAATTCCTTGGATAGTCGTCTCCAATGTCAAGGTATTTTCGGTCAATTCTTTGACTTTAAATTTAGTTTTTTGACCTCCGGTATCGATGGTTAGATTTTTTTGCTCCAAGGCAAAAGTTCCGCGGGCTTCGGCGCCCATAAAATTAGTGGTTACTTTGGCAGGACTCTCTAAATTAAAATAAATGCCATCCAACATTTTAGACGGTTTATTTTTGCGAAAGCCTTCTGTCAATGTCCAATGCCCCATAAGCAAGTTCTCTTCTACCTCTTTATCTTTACAAGAAGAAATGACCAAGACCAAAAAAAGCAACGAAAAAAAGAGTTTTGACATAATTTTCTGTGTTTTTACCAAATGTAGGGATTTTTTGGCAAATGTTTCCGGATTATGTTACTCTTTTTCGGCGTACCGGTATAATAGCGGTGTAACGGTGCAGCGGGAAGGCAGCAAAGAAATCTTGCAAATTGAACGTCACAGGCAAATTTACTCCAAATATTTTTCCAATAAAGCCAATTGATAGCTGGCAATACTCGGGGCATTGACATCGGCATTGAGCAGGAGCAAACCAAAACCTAATTTGGTCATTTTGCAATCATTGAAAAGCCCGTCTTCTCCTTGGGTGTACATGGGCAAGAAGTGTTTGCGCACGTCTAAACCGGCTACTTCAGCGGCGCGGATAGCACGGGCAAGCCCTTTGGTAATTTCCTTTCCACTGACTCCGCTGTTGAGCAAGTCACTAGCTAGGTAGTGCATGTTATGGACGTAGTAGGCATCTAAGAATTGCTCAATGGAGTCATTAGATGCATAGTTTTCACGAAATAGGATAATAGCCATTTTTCTTTCTTGTTAAGTTTATAAATATTGGTTGACGATGTTAAGCAATTGTGGTTTGCTTTGGAGTCCGGATTGTTTCCAGACCAAGTTCCCATTTTTGAATAAACCAAGGGTCGGGACACCCCGAATTTGGAATCTTTGGGAGATGGCCGGATTTTTATCTACATCAATTTTGATGACCCGGACTTTCCCTTTGAGTGCTTTGGCGACTTCTTTAATGATGGGCGTTTGTGCCTTGCACGGCCCACACCACTCGGCGCTAAAATCGACTAGAACAGGCAGGTCGCCATTGATTATGTTATTGAAATTTCCTTTCATGTTTTCTTTTTAATGGGTTCAATTTAATGGTTAATTTTGGTGTGTTTGCCTTGGCTTAGAGCCTGAAGTTGTCTGAAAAGTTCTTCTTCTTTAGGGCTTAGGTTTTTGGGCAAATTGACGTGTAAGGTGACGAGTAAGTCTCCAAACTGGTCTTTTTTTCCGTTTTTGGGCATTCCTTTTCCTTTTAGGCGAACTACTTTTCCGGATTCAGTCCCTTTCGGAATGGTTAGCTTTACTCGGCCGGTCATGGTGGGGACTTCTATTTTGCCCCCTAATACAGCGGTATATAAATCAACATGCGCATTGTATAGCAAATTGTCGCCTTCTCGCTTAAATCTGGCATCCGGCTCCATGGTCATAATGATGTACAAATCGCCGTTGGGTCCGCCGGATGGGCTAGGCTCTCCTTTTCCTTTGATGCGTAATTTTTGGCCGTCTTTGGTGCCGGGTTTGATGGTAATACGTATTTTTTTGCCTTGCCATTCAAAGGTGCGTTTGCTCCCTTGGTAGGCTTCCAAAAGGGTAATCGGCAATTTGGCCGTGACATCATGTCCTTTTCTGGGAGTCCGTTGCCGGCTTTGATAGTATTGTTGACCGCCGCCGCCTTGACCAAAGAAGGTCTCAAAAAAGGAAGAGAAACCACTCCCGCCTCCACCAAAAAACTCGGAAGGGTCTCCTTCGAAATGGAAGGTCTGACCGCCGCCGCCCCGGTTTTGTTGGGTATATTGCCTCCAATCGCCGCCACCTTGTTGATAGGCTTGCCAATTGGCGCCCAATTCTTCGTATTGTTTGCGTTTTTCGGGGTCTTTCAGCACTTCATAAGCTTCGTTGATTTCTTTGAATTTATCTTCGGAAGCTTTGTCACCGGGATTGTTGTCCGGATGGTATTTTTTGGCCAATTTTCGGTAGGCCTTTTTGATTTCCTTTTCGGTTGCGCCTTTTTTGACACCCAATATTTTGTAATAATCCTTATAGTTCATCCTGTCTAAAGTTTTCTTTGATTCGGTTGAGATGTTTGTTTAGGTAAGTATTTGCGAAAGCATCAAGATTACTTATCCAACCACAAGTGCCATTAATCATTTTTAGCCGGTAAAGGACTGTTTCTTGGTTGTTGGTGGACGGGATTTGAATAATTTCAACAAAATTGACCGTTTCCGGAAGGTACGTCATTTGATTGTAATCTCCAAATCCCCGCTCATTAATTACAAATTTTACAGTAAATCCTGCCTCAACGGCATCATCAATCGCATCCATAAGATTGCGGAAGTGATGGTCTGTAATTATTCTAATCATGGCAAAAATTCTAAAACATCATTAGCATTGGTTACAAAGATAGCCCACGGACGCTGCCTTTGCAGGAAAAATCGGTAAGGCGTGAATATTTTTCGGTAAGACAAGGAAAATTAACGGTATAACGGTTAGCGGTATAACGGTATAACGGTTTAACGGTGTAGCGGTATAACGGGTAGGCGGCAAAGAGATTTTGCAATTAAAAAAGGCGGCGGCATCCAAATCCCAAGATTATTAAACCACGAAAACCACGAAAAACAAGTTGAACGCCGATGGCAGATAACGGTATAACGGTATCACGGTATCATGGGAAGGCATCGAAGTAGGGGCGTTCCGATTACTATCGGAATGTGTTCGCCCTGATGAGCGGTATAAGGTTAGCGGTATAACGGTGTAGCGGCATCCAAACCACCAAGATTGTTAACCACGAAAACCACGAAAAACAAGTTGAACGCCGATGGCAGATAACGGTATAACGGTATCACGGTATCACGGGAAGGCATCGAAGTAGGGGCGTTCCGATTACTATCGGAATGTGTTCGCCCTGATGAGCGGTATAAGGTTAGCGGTATAACGGTATAACGGCATCCAAACCACCAAGATTGTTAACCACGAAAAACACGAAAAACACGAAAGACAAATTGAACGCCGAAGGCAATGAACGTGCGAAGCACAAATTGAACGCCGAAGGCAAATGAACACCGCCGACTCCCAATTAACCAAATTTCCTTACCTTGCGGCAAATAGTAAAACAAAGCATGAATTGCATCATCATAGACAATCATCCGGAGAATTTGGCCAAACTAGAGCAGATGGTTCATTCCGTCCGGTTTTTGACGCTAAAAGGCAGTTTTAGCCAATCCATGGACGCTATAAACTACATTCAAGAAGCTCCGGTGGATTTGATTTTTTTGGAGATAGACATGCCGGATATTAAGGGTTGGGATTTGCTCAAGGTGATTCCTAAGCATCCGTTGGTCATTGTGATTACCGAAAAAGCGGACTATGCGGTGCAAGCCTTTGAAAAACATCTGGTTGATTTTTTGTTGAAGCCGGTACAATTGCCCCGTTTTTTGGATGCGGCTCAATTTGCCAAAAGCATTTACGAAAGTAGGCAAGTCCAAAATCATCTGAAAAAAATCGTCTTTGTCAAAGCAGAAGGTCGCTGGGAGAAAGTCAATATTGAAACCATCAAATACATTCAGGCGATGGGGGATTATGTGCGGATATTTACAGACGAAAAGAGTTTGGTGGTCAATAAGACCATGAAATCCATTTTGGCCGCCCTGCCTGCACACTTATTTGCAAGAGTTCATCGCTCCTACATCGTCAATATTTCCCGGATTGAAAACATCGAAGAAAATTCCATCGTCATTGATCGGGACATGATACCGGTCAGTGAGCACTATAAGGCAGAATTCTTAAAAAAATTGACGGTGCTTTGAGTGAGCGTCTTAGCCTTCAGTTTTGGCAATTTTGGTGGCTTTGGAGGCAATTATTGGAGAAATATTTATCTTTTTGTATTGTTGGGTAGAATAAATATATGTATTTCTTGAATGTGATAGTAAAATATCATAATTTCGTGCCTCTGTAACAAACATGAAGATTTGGCGTAATATTTGATGTCCTTCTCTGTACACTTTTCTCACATAAAACACAGAATCAATGCACAAAATTCTACTTGTAGATGACGAAGCTCCTATCCGTAACTCATTGCGTGAAATTTTGGAGTACGAGAACTATAAAATTGACGAAGCGGAAGATGGCCTGGAATGTACTTCCAAGCTGAAGAAGAGCACCTACGATGTAGTCTTATTGGACGTAAAGATGCCCAAGATGGATGGCTTCGATACGCTGGATCGTATTCGGATGATTGCCCCCAATACTTCGGTGATTATGATATCCGGTCATGGTCATATCAGCGATGCGGTAGAAGCGGTTAAGAAAGGGGCTTTTGATTTTATTGAGAAGCCTTTGGACATGAATAAGTTGCAGATTACCATCAAGAATGCCATCAATCGTTCTAATTTGGTGACAGAAACGAAGACCTTGCGGCAAAAAATCCGCCATTCCGGGAAGATACAAGAAATTATCGGCACGTCTAAGGCCATACAGCGAGTTAAAGAAGACATCGAGTTGGTAGCACCTATGCCGCGGACAAGAGTGATGATTACCGGCCCGAATGGTGCTGGTAAGGAATTGGTGGCTAGATGGATTCATGAAAAAAGCCCAAGAAAAGAAAATCCGATTGTGGAAGTAAATTGTGCGGCAATACCGTCAGAACTCATTGAAAGTGAGCTATTTGGTCATGAAAAAGGCTCTTTTACTTCGGCTGTCAAAAAGCGGATAGGAAAGTTTGAGCAAGCCCATAACGGGACTATATTTTTGGATGAGATTGGGGATATGAGCTTGAGTGCGCAAGCGAAGGTGTTGCGTGCTTTAGAAGAAAATCGAATTACTCGAGTCGGCGGAGAAAAAGATATAAAGGTGGATGTGCGTGTATTGGCCGCCACCAATAAAGATTTGATACAAGAAATCAAAAATGGGAATTTTCGAGAAGATTTGTACCATCGACTTTCTGTCGTGTTGATTCATGTGCCACCGCTCAATGACCGTCGGGACGACATTCCTGCCTTGGTCGAGCATTTCTTAAATGGATTCCATCAGTCGCAGGGGCTGCCCAAAAAGACAGTTAGTGCGGATGCCATGTTGGAGATGCAAAAACATGATTGGTCAGGTAATATCCGGCAGTTGAGAAATGCTGTGGAAAGGCTGATTATCATGACTCGAGGAAATGTAATCGCCAAAGAAGATGTACAAAAACAAGTGACGGCTCGGTAGCTACCCCGAAAAAAACTATTTTATTCATCTCGCTGAGCCGGTTGGGTTTGTGTATAAATGTTTTTTTGCATAACAGCTTGGTTTTGTGTGAAAAATAAATTACCTTGCGGAAAATATACACCAATTTAATTTGTGTGTAAGGCCCACCATCTTGGTGGGCTTTCCTGTGTAAATCAGTAAATAATGGAAAAAAAGAAAATAAAAAAGTGGTCACCTAATGTAAAAGGAGAGAATTCGTGGACCATGTTTAAGGTGATATCCGAGTTTGTGAATAGCTTTGATATCCTTAATAATATTGAGCCTTGTGTCTCTGTATTTGGGTCGGCTAGAACGAAACCCGGCACCAAGTACTATGAGTTGGCAGTTGAAGTCGCCGGACGCCTTGTCGATGAAGGCTATGGCATCATCACCGGTGGTGGCCCCGGTATCATGGAAGCCGGTAACAAAGGCGCTTTTCAGAAAGGCGGAACTTCCGTCGGGCTCAACATTGCGCTGCCATTTGAACAGCACGATAATCCTTATATCGGCAACAATATGAGCTTGGATTTTAGATTCTTTTTTGTCCGCAAGGTCATGTTTGTAAAATATGCCCAAGCTTTTGTGGTGTTGCCCGGTGGATTTGGTACTTTGGATGAGCTTTTTGAAGTGATTACTTTAATTCAAACAAGAAAGATTAGTCAAGTGCCTGTCATTCTGATGGGCAAATCTTATTGGTCCGGCTTAAAAGATTGGGTGGCTACGTCCATGCTGGGAGAAGGGAATATCAATCCAGAAGATTTAGACCTGCTCCATATTACGGATAGTGTGGATGAAGTCACAGAGATTATCAATAGCTTTTATGCGGATGATTCTGAAAACATTATCTCTCCAAACTATGACTTGTCGAATGATTAGTCGCTTTTGGTGCGCCGGTTGAGAAAGGTTGAGACGTTCGCTTACGGCTCTCTGGGTTGAGAACTCGTCCCGATTACTATCGTGGATTCGGACTTCGTGGTTGAGAGCTTCGCAGGTTGAGACGACTTGGGTTTTTGTTTGGGATGGCCCTTCGATATTCGATATTCGGCATTCTGTATTCGATATTCAGGAAGTTTTTTAGTTGAAGAAGTTGATTCGCTCGCAGGCTTCGCTAGTTGAATCGCTTCGCTAGTTGAGAGATTTGGGTTTTTGTTTGGGATGGCCCTTCGATATTCGAAATTCGGCGTTCTGTATTCGATATTCTGTTAGTTGAAGAAGTTGAAAAAGTTGATTCGCTCGCAGGCTTCGCTAGTTGAATCGCTTCGCTAGTTGAGAGATTTGGGTTTTTGTTTGGGATTTTACTTCATTATATGATATTTGGGATTCTGTAATTGATATAGTTGTTAGTCGCCTACCCGTTAGACCGTTGTACCGTTACACCGCTATACCGTTACACCGCTATACCGTTCATAGCGTTTACGCCTTTGTATTGACAATTTTTTTTGCAAAAAAATAAAAAAGGTAAGAAATAATTGCATTATTTCTTTTAAAGGTCATATCTTTGCAATCCCTTAGAAGAATGAAGGGCAATCTGCGGGTATGGTGGAATTGGTAGACACGCTAGACTTAGGATCTAGTGCCGCAAGGCGTGGGGGTTCGACTCCCTTTACCCGCACCACTAAAAAGAAGGGGCTTCTAGCCCCTTTTTTTATGGAAAATACCTTTTTTGAGTATCATCGGGCATCCATTTGAGCCCATCATCAAAACCAATCTTTGCATGTCTAAAGTAGAGAAAACAACCATAGAAGACAATGTCTATCGCATCTCCATCACACTCGGAAAAGAAGAACTGGAGACAGAGCTAAATAAAAAACTAAAGGAATATCGTAAAAACGCTCAATGGAAAGGTTTTCGTAAGGGAACAGCACCCTTGAGTTTTGTCAAAAAAATGGTCGGTAATCAGTTGTTTTCGGACATTATTGAAAAAATGACTTCAGAGGCGCTTTTTGGCAAAATCAAAGAAGATAATTTGAACTATATCGGGACACCGATTCCTGCTGACAATGTGCCGGTTCCGGAGTTATCGATGAATAATATCGAAGATTTAAAATTTGCCTTTGATGTGGCCGTTGTACCTAACTTTGATGTCAAAGAGCCTACGGATGTAGAGTTTGAATCTTATAAAATCAGTAATTTAGACGAACTGGCCAAGAAAGAATTGGAGCAAGCCCAATTGAGCCTAGGAACAGATGAGCCCACGGAAGCTAATTTTGATGAGTCTGCCAGCCTTCAGGTAAAATTATCCGAATTGGACGGTGATACAATCAAAGAAGGGGGTGTGACCAACGAAACTACACTTAAAGTCGCCGAAATCGATAATGAAAAGCTCAAAACGAAATTAGCGAAAGCAAAAGTGGGAGATAGCTTTGACTTCGCCCCTTTTGAAGACTTGTCAGTGAAGGACGAAAAGTATGTGTCTTCGACGCTATTGGGGTTGGATGAAGCGTATGAAGGAGAGCTTCCGCAAAAATTTAATGCAGAAATCATTTCCGCAACAAAGAGAGTCCCCGCAGAGAAGAATCAAGAATTTTGGGATCGCCTATTTGGGGAGGGGCTAGTTGATTCTGAAGAAAAAGCCATCGGGCGTTTAGTGGAGTATTTTGAATCTCGCTATGAGAATGATAATGCCCAAATCCTTATGAAAAATTGGAAGGATAAGCTGATGGAAGAGAACGCCGTGGCTTTGCCGTCTGACTATATCAAGAAAATAATTTCGGAAACGAATCAAGGTATTGAAGAAGAAGCTTTAGATAAAGATCTGCCTTTAATCGAAGAGGATTTGGTCTGGTCAACCATTCGACAGCAATTGTTGACAAAATATAAAATCCCGGAAGCTACCGAGCATGATATTGAGCATGCTATCGCCCACTCAATCGGGAGTCAATATGGTATCGATCCACACCACGAGATCATTATGAATATGGCTAGGGATACCATGAAGCAGGACAAAAATAAGGTTGAATCCACCTTTTATGCACTAATGGAAGGCCGCCTATTTGACAGAATAAAGCCCACCTTGAAGACCCAAGAGGTTTTCTTGACGGATAAGGATTTTGAAGATAAGGTAAAAGAAACCTTTGAAGCTTAATGGAGCATTTGATTATTGTACAATGCTTAAGGTCTTGAACTAGACGTTTTTGACCCACAACGATGCAACATTTGGCGTTTTTTTTCATTTAAGTACTAGGCTTCTTTGGCAATAATTCTTTTTATTTTTGCCGGAAGGCTAGAGCCCTGATAAATGACATTTTTTAACCCCCTATTGATTCGATAGGTCAGAAAATAAAACTAATGTTTCATAAAAATGAATTTTTGAAGTATGCTACCAAGCACCTTGGAATGAACAGCATGCACCTTGAAAAATATGCCCAAGCAACGGCTCCTAATATTCAAGCTTTTACACCGAATGTCATCGAAGAGAGAAAGATGAATATTGTCGGTTTGGACGTTTTCTCCAGAATGATGATGGACCGGATTATTTTTATGGGAGTCCCGGTCAATGATTATGTGGCCAATGTTGTCCAAGCTCAATTGTTGTTTTTAGAGTCCACAGATGCCAAGCGGGATATCTTGATGTATATCAATAGCCCCGGCGGTTCTGTGATAGATGGTTTAGGCATTTATGATACCATGCAATATGTTTCTCCGGATGTAGGGACGATTTGTACCGGTTTGGCGGCAAGTATGGGTGCCGTATTATTGGCAGCCGGTGCTAAAGGTAAAAGAACGGCCTTGCCACATAGCCGGGTGATGATTCATCAGCCTTTAGGGGGCATGCATGGTCAAGTTTCTGATATGGAAATCTCTTATAATTTGATTAAGCAGATGCAAAAAGAACTGTATGATATTTTGAGCCGACATACCGGTCAAACGTACAAGAAAATTGAAAAAGATTGTGACCGGGACAACTGGATGAAAGCGGAAGAAGCGAAGGCTTATGGCCTAGTGGATGAAGTCTTGGAAAAGAAATCATAATTTTTGGCTCCCAGCTTTCGTTTGGCGAAAGCTAGACGCCTTAAAAAAAATTGATCATGAGTAAATCAAACGATTATTGTTCTTTTTGTGGTAGAGATGCCCATGAAGTCCAAATTTTGGTCACCGGATTGGATGGCTTTATCTGTGAGCAATGTGCACAGAGCGCCATGGATATTGTCAACTTGGAGCTGAATCTCAAAACGCCCTCTAAGCTGAGTAAAAAATCTGCCGGCTTGTCTATTCAAAAGCCCAAAGAAATCGTTCAATTCTTGGATCAGTACATCATCGGCCAAGACCAAGCCAAAAAGGTCATTGCTGTAGCCGTCTATAACCACTACAAAAGACTCAATAATCCAAACCTAAAGGATGTCGAGTTGGAGAAGTCCAATATCCTTTTTGTAGGGCCGACGGGTACCGGTAAAACATTGATAGCCAAGACGATATCTCGCCTTTTGAATGTGCCTTATACAATTGTGGATGCTACTGTTTTGACAGAAGCCGGGTATGTTGGGGAAGATGTAGAGAGTATTTTGAGTCGTTTATTGCAGGCTTGTGATTTTGATATTGAAGCCGCCGAACGGGGGATTATCTATATTGATGAGATTGATAAAATTGCTAGGAAGAGTGACAACCCATCCATCACTAGAGATGTCTCAGGTGAAGGCGTACAGCAGGCTTTGCTCAAATTATTAGAAGGAACTATCGTAAATGTGCCCCCTTATGGCGGCCGGAAACATCCGGAACAAAAGATGCTCCAAGTGGATACCAGCAATATTTTATTTATTGCCGGTGGTGCCTTCAATGGCATCGAAAAAATAATCGGACGCCGTATCAATACGCAAGTAATCGGCTATAATTCGTCCAAGGACGCAGAAATCAAAGAAGATGATTTATTGCAATATGTCACTCACGAAGACATCCGCAAATTTGGGTTGATTCCTGAGTTGATTGGCCGTTTGCCGGTTATTGCTCACCTGAATCCTTTGGATGCAGAGAGTCTGAAGACCATCTTAGTAGAGCCCAAAAACTCTATTGTGAAACAATATACAAAGCTGTTTGAGTTGGAAGGAATCAAGCTGGTTTTTACAGACGAAGCCTTGATGATGATTGCTCAAAAGGCATTGGATTACAAGCTGGGGGCACGCGGGCTGCGTTCCATTTGTGAAGCGGTTTTGATGGATGCCATGTATGAATTACCTTCTGAACCGGACATCAAGAAATTTGTGGTGGATAAGGAATATACCGCAGAAAAACTGAAAAAATCCAAATTGGAAAAATTATTAGCCGCCTAGTCTCTCACTATGCGCTTTCTGCTACATCTTGCTTATAACGGTACCAGATTTTCAGGTTGGCAAAAACAACCCAATGCGCTCGGCGTGCAGGAAGCTATCGAGTCGGCCTTATCCAAACTATACAACCAACCGATTCAGATTGTCGGCTGTGGTCGCACCGATGCCGGCGTTCATGCCACCCGGTATTTTGCTCACTTTGATGCCGGGCAAGCCATTGCTCATTTGGCTTACAAACTCAATCGGATATTGTCGAAGGATATTTTTATTCGATCTGTCCAAGAGGTAGCGGATGATTTTCATGCTCGTTTTGACGCCCAGTCCCGAAGCTATGTCTATCGTATTAAAGGGGAGAAGGATCCCTTCCGGAATGAATGGATTACTATTTTGCCTAAATTTGATGATTTAGATATCGACAAGATGCAGGCTGCAGCCCGTTTACTCCTTAATTATCAAGACTTTTTTACCTTCTGCAAGACCGGAGCAGATAACCAAACGACTATTTGTCATTTGACCCGTTCGGAGTGGATCTTCCTTCCGGAAAATAGAAGCCTGGAGTATCACATTAGCGCCAATCGCTTTTTACGGGGGATGGTGCGCTTGATTGTTGGGATGTGCCTGAATGTAGGACTCGGCAAAATTGCCATCAAGGACGTCGAAAATGCGCTAGAACACCAAACTCGATTATCGAAAAGCCTGAGCGCTCCGGCGAATGGATTGGCGCTTTCTGATGTGGTTTATTTAGGGAGTGGTGAGT
This sequence comes from Saprospiraceae bacterium, assembly GCA_027009605.1. Lineage (GTDB taxonomy): Bacteria > Bacteroidota > Bacteroidia > Chitinophagales > Saprospiraceae > HyVt-613. Next base: position 399 of record JALVCY010000089.1, on the reverse strand, counting down.
AGTGAGTAGTGAGTAGTGAGTCGTAGATTTTGAAAATCTGTGGTTGTTTTTTGATTGAATAATGAGTTTACTCCTAAAAGTATTCTGATGCGAAACCACCAAATTTTATTCTGTTTGGGGATTTTGTTCAATTGTTCAACTGTTCAACAGGGTAAACGAAAGAAAAAAATTAGAATATAAAAATAATAAATATCTTAGACCGGGAGTAAAAAATTGCACAAAAAGGCGGTGTTTAACTTGTTGACAATCAGTACCTTAGTGAATTCTTAGTGGCAACTTCGTGTCCTTAGTGGTTAGGCATTACATTTTTCCTTACCACTAAGTTCACTTTAGATAACACTAAGTTTACACTAAGAAACGCTACAAATTCTTGGCTTCAGACTGCTAAAATTTGGGTGA
>JALVCY010000088.1 GCA_027009605.1 Saprospiraceae bacterium | reverse complement strand
CTCCCCAAGGATGGCCGGCATAAGCTATTTCGCCGGCACTTTGGCCATTCAACGGGTCATAGACTCTCACCAAGTAACGCCCCCAATCCGGCGGAGTCACTTCCCAAGTAATTCGGCCTTGGCTATCCGAGATGAGCTTTACATGCTCTACCGGAGTCGCATACTTGGAGTTGTTAAAATTGGACACCATATCATCATCGCTGTCCCACCACCAACTCCATCTCAACCGGAACAAGTCCAGTTCGAGTGTTCTACCACTAACAGGCTTTCCTTGGTCATTGATAGTCACCACTTTAACCGTATTAGGCTCATCCAAATTAAAGCGCTTATAACCATAAGACTCCGGAATCATCACCCCGGAATAAACATCGTAGGGACTAAATACCACCGCAAAGTTATTGGTACTAAAATCGCCCCCTTTTTCGGTGGCTTTGATTTGGTAGCCGACCTTCATCATCCCGGGAAATTCCTTCCCTTCGGCGATATTATCCGTAAAGCTCGCCTTTCCGTCTGCATCTGTTTTGCCTTGAAAGACATCCAGCATCTGATAACTATCCCGGCGAGTCGGGTCGTCAAAAGTATAATCTCCATAATTTGGAAACTTCGTTTTATATCTCCTAAACTGCCGTTGGACGCTCACATCGACATAAGAAGCCGGGGCGCCATGCAACCAATTGATTTGTAGATTGACCTTTCGATTGGCATTGGAAGCCGTTAATTTTTCCGGAAGGTCAGTCAAGATTTTCAGACGATTGGGTTTGATGGTTTCGATGCGCAAGGTCTTGTCAAACTTAGCTCCGCCGGCACTCACCGTAGCCTTCCAATAGCCCGTAGGGGCATCCGGCCGGGTCGCAAATGGAAAAGAGTAAAGACCTTTGATATTATGACTGATGGTTTTGGTATAAGACAGATTATTGCGGGCATCCCGGACTTCCAAGGTCACCGGATACTGCTCATCCATGCCTTCTTCTTTGACCAGCACAAAATTCAAGTAAATACTATCTCCCGGACGCCAGACCCCGCGATCTCCATACAAAAACCCTTTAGTTCCTTCTTGCACGTATTGGCCATCGACATCGAAGCGGCTGATAGAAAGATTTTGCCCGTCTGCCATTCTCAAATAGCCCACTTTATCGCCTTTCCCTGCTTTCACAAAATAAGCTTTTTGCGGAAGCACCGAATGGAAAATCCCATCTTGATCCGTTTTGCCGGAAAGGATGGATTGTTGCTGATAGTCAAAAAATTCGACATCTACTCCACCCATCGGCTTAGTGGTATTCAAATCTGAAATAGAAAGGAAGATCTCTTTGTGCTCTCCCGCTTTCGCAATGATGCCCATATCGGAAAGGAAGACATTTTTTTGGACAAAGCGATCATTATTGTAGTACTCTTTGGCGCAAGGATTGTCCCGGTTGCTCCACGAATAATCATCAAAGTAGCCATTGACCCCGTAGTAATCTCCCATAATGCTGGTGACTTCTTCTTGCTGCTCAACCGGTAAAAACTGAAAGGTCTCCGGATCCACATCGACTTCTAAATCATCGCAATCATCCAGAAGCCCATAGCCGGGTTGAAAAGCCAACCGCACTTGATAGACGGCACTTGGGTCTTGGTCAATAATATCGCTCAAGTCCAAGGCATACCGGGTCCAGATTGAAGTATTGGCATTCGGATTAATGGTACTCAGCTCTACTTTCTTTTGGTAAATGATACGCCCCACGCGCTGCAAATCACGCCGTCCATCGGGCTCATTGACTTGTAAGAATTGAAGCACATTATTATTAAAAATCTTAAATATTTCGACATTCACATATTTCAGGGCTACCGCTTCAAAAGGGAAATAAACTTTGGAACCGGAACGGGGCACAATAACCCCCCGCCCCACCATCCGGATTTGGGGCTCCATCTTCTCAAATTCCATCATTTTGGCGAAAGCCGTTTTAAGCCGTCTGCCACCGGCGCTCAAGATGCCTTTATTCACTTCAATTTTATAGCGTCCCACCAATGCGTCTGTTGGAATCACAGACAGGACACTGCCTTCCGGCCAAAACTTATAACTACCGGAATAGCCCTTGATGGACACTAAACCTTGAAAATCTTGCCTTTTCTTAATGACATCCGAAAAATACACTTTAAACGAAGTTTTGGAAAAGGCGCTACCGCGCTTAATATCAAGGACTTGGAAAGTCCCTTTGGCAGGAATTTCGACCTTCTCATTGATGGTTTCCATATTGAGTTGATGGCCATTCCAAGTGAGATTCAAGTCGTATGGCGCCTTAGTCACAGGCAAGGACTTGATGACAAAGTGATGATTTCGGTTATGCGTCCATTCGACTTCATGTTTGACATTCCCTTTGACTTGGAACATTTTTTCTACGTCTTCATCCTTGACCACATCCGTCGTAGAAATTGTACCTTCCACTTGAAAAGACGCCGTAGAGCCGCCCAAAACCGGGGGATTAACCGTCAAATACCCATGCAAAGGCTTGGTCGAAAAAACAAAAGGAATCACTGCCAAATCCTTAGGGACATCCCCAAACATCTTGCCCAGATGCAGAGTGGCCTTGTACTTCTTTTCCGGTGGCATCAAAGCCTTGGGAACAAAGGCCAACGTCCGGCTGTCTTGCCATATCAATTCGCCTTCCACCCGCGGAGAGATGGTCAAAAGCCCCGGATCGGCTTTACTGCCTTCTTCGACTTCTCGGGGATGAGCCAATTGGACGACAATGGATTGCGCCCGGGAAATGACGCCATTGGTATATCCGGAAACATATTCGCTGAGCATTTGGGCACTCTTGCCACTTATCTTGCCCTGATGCCGGGACTTGCAAGAAGGTAACGAGAAGAGAGCTGCTAGAACGACTGACAAAAAGATGAGTTTTCGTAGGGTTTTCATAGGTTTAGTTTTCTGATGTGAATGGTGTTCAGGGTTTTTGTATTTGGGTCTTTCCACATCCTTTGGCTGAATGTGCATAAAACAAAAGCAATGTACGTAAAAATACAACATTAGATAACATTAAACTAGTAAGTGTAGGCAAATATTTAGTATTCGTCAAATATTTTCAAAAAAACACGTATCAGCGGTCTCTTTTTGGCCTTGTGAACTTCATGGCAAACCCGCCATGGAGCGTAGTGAGTTAGGGGCTCGGGTCTCTAAAAGCTAGGATTTTTGACTTAGCTGTTGATTCGGTACTTCCGAATTCATTTGGGAGAAGGAGAGCGTTTTTCAGCCAAATAAAAAGGGTTTTCCAATAAAGCCTAAACTTCTGTAGTCAAAATCAAGGTTTGGTCGTACTTCTTTAGTGTAAACTTCGTGTATTCTAAAGTGAGAAAAGACTAACCACTGAGTTCACGAAGTAAACACTAAGGATTCACTAAGATGTTAATTGTCAACAAGTTATAGCTATTTCATTTTTTTGATTATCAAGTTTTTATAGGAAAACCCCTGCCAAATAAATTTGGCTCTACCAACTCCCCCAAATATTTTGTACCTTTCGGCTTTGTTCCGTCTTGGATTCTTGAGTGTGAAGCTTAAAGCCCTTTATTTGGGGGCGTGGCGGCCTGTGAAGCCTTCCGAGCGAGCTTCCGTTTTGAATGACACAGCGAGAAAGAGTTCTTTCAATGGAAATGTATTTTGAAAAAAGCTATTTGTCAAAAAATGAATAAAGTATCTGCTATCGTATTATTGCTAATAGTTATTTTGGGAAGCTGCACAAATCCAAAGTATAGAGAAAAAAGAAGTCTGCTAGGGATTGAATATGCCGAGATGTGGGAGTTTTTAGGTAGCAATGCAATTGCAATAAGTAATTTTGACAACCAAAATAGGAATGATATTAAATCACTTGTTTGCTTCTCACATTGCTATTTGAAGTTAAAGGAAAAGGAATATGGTAAAAATGTTAGAAATGGGATTAATATTTATGACAAGGAATTTGCTACAACAGAAGATGTAACTCGCAATGATTTCCCAATTGTATCTATTGCTATTTCAGAAGCCCCCGAATATAAGGTAAAATGGTTGAAGACTTGGGAAGGTGAAAAGCTTATTAAGACTTATACTCCCGAAGAATTAGGTGTTAATATGAATTATTGTGATTGTCCCAGCTTGGGGGAAGTAAAGAACCAACAATTTAGTAGGCATATCAAGTCATTTACCTTTTCAGGTAAAGTAACTGAGTTTATATCAGAAGATGTGGATTCAGGTTTTGTTAATGTTGTGCTTCGTGCAGAGAATGTAGCTCTCATACCTCCTGATTATTTCTATCATCCTGCTGGGCCTGTTGGCTTTCCTGAATGTCTTGGATTTGATGACCGAGTTAGCTATAATGGGGAGAAAGTAGTTATTAATTTTTCGGAGCAATTTGTTAAAGAGAATTTAGAAATCGGTAGCTTTATGTACACAGAATTACATGACAGCTTAATCTATTTTAAAAATAAAAGGGGAATCATAGAAGTTTATGATGCACTAAAGGATTTTGAAGAAGAGTATTATCCGGACCAAGATACCATTGACGGCTATTTTCACCCCCCCCCCGGGAAAAAGGATATTCAGAAATCGTAGCCAAATTGGCTTTCTCGGGTAGGGTTCTCAAACAAACCAAAGTAAAAGGAAATCCTTTACAACGATACGTATTTATTCGGTTAGATTCTTTCTCTTACGATGGTTGGACTGTCGGAGTAAATCCGCACTTTAAAGATTTCTACGAAATCTACAGCGCCTATGATAGAGCTATTTATGTTAAGGATTCCACTAGGTTATTACTACGAACTTCACTTCTGAATGTCCGGGATAGCGTCTTTTCTCCAAAAGATTCCGCACAAATCTTATTTGGGAAAGAGAAATTTCAAAGTTGGTAGCTTGATTGACACTTTCGTAAAAAATGAAGTGGTGACTCGCCGGCACAGATGATTTTACCTGCCTATATGCCTTACCACTTAGCTCACTTAGTTTTGCACTAAGATTACACTAAGACGTCTTAGTGCAGTCTAAGTGTTTTCTGCGTGACCTTAGTGGTCAGGCCACTACGTCATTAGATTTCCAAATAAGAAATTTATGTTTGTCATTCAAAGACCACAGAAGCCGGTATATTGGACTACTGAATCTCATCAGGAATAGAGGCAAAAGGGAGGGCATCTTTGCAAAAAAGAACCTAAAACGGAT
>JALVCY010000087.1 GCA_027009605.1 Saprospiraceae bacterium | reverse complement strand
CTACGTCTCTGCAATCTTCAATCTTGACTTTGTTGATGTGAAAAGGCGTGCCTTTTCACTACGTCTCTGCAATCTTCAATCTTGACTTTGTTGATGTGAAAAGGCGTGCCTTTTCACTACGTCTCTGCGATCTTCAATCTTAATTCCGGTTGGAAATGCCGCAAAGATTTTCTCACGTAAGGACGTACAGCCGTAGGGATGCACGGCCGCACGTCCCTACAATAGGAGCACCTAAACAGTTACGTAAAATCAATACCCTTTGGCCACTATCAATTGTAAGGTCTGACTTCGTCCGCTGTCTGTCGCCAGTTGTACTTGATAATAACCATTCCGAAAGCCATCCAAACTAACCACCACAGGAGCTGCTGTTACTTGCGTCAAACGAAGTTTTTTGATTATTTCTCCAAATTGATTAGTGATTCTGACGGTCACATTTTCCCCTTTGTACGGAAGCAAATCCAACTCGACATACCGGTCAGCCGGGTTAGGGTAGAGCGTGATGTCCTCTCTTTGGGTAAAGTGAGCCCGAGTCGTATTGGACACTTTCTTTTTTCCCGAAAGGGAGACCGCAACAATGCGATAGACATTCTCGCCGGCTAGGGGCTCATTATCCGTAAATGCATAAGTACTCATCAAGCGTTTGACTTTATCACTCTTTAGCTGTCCAATGGGCAAAAATGAATGTCCATCGGTAGATCGTTCAATGATATAGAAATTTGTAGTAGAATTGTCGCTGGTTTGCCATGTTAATTGGGCTACAAACCGATTATGTGTTAGGGTTAAATACAATGAATGGCTCGAAACAGAACTTGTCGTAGCAGAACATCCTACCTCCATAAGGAATTTTTTGCGGACGGCGGGTTGTACCATTTCCCAAGTACCGGCCCAGAAATTCATCACCGCATAATCGGTCGAATCCGAATTGTTAAAACTTAAGTCCAAGTCCAAAGGCTCTCCATTGTCCCAGACCAAGTCTCCTTCGTTGGCGGCATCATTCAGGCCGATGAAAGGCATGTCAAAATCTAAATTAGAGCGGACAAATTCATTCTCTTCTTGAGTGTTCATGGTGGCTAGATAACCGCCATTGTTGGCTGCGATAACTTTTGCTTGTTCCCAAGTATTTTGTTGATTGGAAAGGTAGTAGCCACTTCCGTTAAATTCACCCAGCTTGGCAAAACCGGACTTGACGCCACATCCGGGTACAACCGTATTGCCACAATCTATCTCTACAATATACTTTTTGCGGACTTGAAAATTGACCATTTCCCAAGTGCCGGCCCAGAAATTCATCACGGCATAATCGTGGGTATCCGAATTGTTATAACTAAAGTCAATGGAGCTATTATCTCCATGTATCCAAGTGGGCTGGCCTTCATCTGCCGCATCAGAATATCCGATAAAGACCATATTTTGACCTAGGACGCTCTTTAAAAACTCATTTTCGGTAGAGTCATTCATGGTGGCCAAATACCCACCGGCATCATCGGCCAACACACTAGCTTCTTCCCAAGTAGCCAAGCCATCGGACAAATAGTAGCCATGTCCATTCCAAGTGCCTAGTTTGGTATATCCGGAAATAGAGTCGCATTCCGCTGTGCCGGCGAGGACGGTCACATCAAAATTGCAGCTAACAATATTGTCACAGGCGTCACTCGCTTGATAGGTAATGGTATGTGTCCCCAAGGAGAAAGCAGAACCGGAAGGCATCCCGGATAAAAGGGTCAACTCTATGTTGTCATTCACTGTGCACGAAGTCGTAGGTACCGGAGTGTCCCAAAAGGCCTGTTCTTCACCGACGGCTGTGGTGATATTAATATCATTTGGGCAACTCAAGGTGATTTCTCCCGGATCGCCACAATTCATTTCCATCATAAATACCCGATCAGTCCATTGACTTTCAAATATCCAACTCCCATCCCAAGGCACCATAGCTGCATAGTCAAAAGTATCTGTATTCTCGTTGCACCAACTACAAATCGTATTGTAATCCGTAAAGACTAACTCGTCCCCGTTGTCCCAAACCACATCTCCTTCATTGGCGGCATCATTTAGGCCGATAAAGGTGGCTTGGTTGATTTTTGATTGGACAAAGTCATTTTCTGTTTGTGAGTTGATGGAGACGATATATCCGCCGGAAGAAGTTGCCAAGCTTTGAGCCTCGTCCCAGGTCATTTGGTTTTGGGATAGATAATAGCCATGTCCATTGAGTTCGCCTACTTTCGTAAATGCTAAAATTGAAGGAGGACAACTGCCGGCTGCTGCTTGTACCGTCACCAAAAAGGAACAGGTCGTCGTATCGCCACACAAATTTGTCGCCCGGTAACCGATGGTGTGCCCGCCAATGACAAAAGTCGCACCCGAATATTGCCCGCCTACTTGTTTGATGGTGATTTCATCTGACAAACAGGTCGTAGTAGCGGTTGCTTCATCCCAGACGACAATGGCCCGGTCTTCTCCTACCGGAGCAACCACCACTAAATCATCCGGACAAGTGATGTCTATAGAACTAGGGTCTTCCGGAGTGACCACCACCTGAAAACTACAAATCTGATCATTGCCGCAAGAGTCCGTCGCCTCATAACTAACGATGTGCGGCCCTACGCTAAAGGTCGAACCGGAAGGCAAGTCAGAAGTCAATACGACCTGAGTCGCAGAATCCGACGGGCAAGTCGTGGTGGCCGTAGCATCCGCCCAATTCACTTCTACAACCGTGTCTCCACCGGGTATCGTCACCTCCATACTGTCCGGGCATTGCAAAGTCAGCAGCCCAAAATCTACATCTTCTCCATCAAACAAGAAGATAGGCCTTCCGGTCAATTGTATCTCTGTTGCCGGAATTCTTTGGTCATCCAAAGTCTCCGAATTATCCCAACGGCGAACCAATAAACTGTCATATCCAAAACTAGCAGGAAAATGATATACGCCAGTAGCTTCTTCACTCATGTCGATAGTGGTTTTGGCCCAAAGCGCATACACATAGCGATTATTGATGGGGTCTATGAAGGCACCACCGCCTAGGCTGTCCGGAAGGTTCATTTCTGCTGTTTTGACGGAGTCGTAGCCGGTACCAAAAAGGGCATCGGAAGTTGTTTTGTAGGCGATTCCTTCCATCGTTTTATGCAAAGAATCGTAAGGTGTTGTCCCCGTAAAATTTAAGTACAACCCCATCAAATCATATTCTCCATAAGCTTGATCTACGGTTCGGCGGTCTGCGAGTTGGTAAGGATGTATTTGGCGGATATCATCTTGCATTGCGTCAACCACCACTTTCATGATATAATTAACTTGGGATTCTTCGCTGGCCATAGTCGTTGCCGAAAAAGGAACACGCGGGACATTCTGCTCAGTGACAATCCACTCTTTTTTGGGGTAAGTCACTCCGTCATAGCCATAAGAAGCCAATAGATTTTGGTAGCTGGCTTTTCTATCGGTCATGCCCTTGGCGGCTGCATCCGAATGGCGATATCTAACCCAATCATTCAGATTGGCGTCAAAATGCCCCAAACTTCCGTCAATATCCGGATAGGTATGGAAGCCCATTACATCAAAATAGGCGCCTCCTGTCAAGGGGTAATCATCCGTCACCGTCCCATCCAAAGGGTTGTCTGTATTGCGGAGTATGGCATCCAAAAAGCTCTCAAATCCAACCCCCGCCAAGGCGACATAAGCATCGGGGTCAACGGTTTTGATCACTTCATAACTAATCCGCATCGTCCGCACAAAATGCTCAATCGGAGCGTGCAGCACATAATCGCAGGGATCCGGGTTTTGATCCCACCAATTACCGGCAGGGTCTCCGGCGGGACGCCAACCGGTATTCCAAGTCAAATCAAATCCGGGTTCGTTCCAAATCTCCCAAAATTTGACATGATCTTTATAAAGCGACACCACCTTGTACAAATAGGCTGCGTAGTAGTTGTTATCATTGTAGGGAGTGCCGTTGGCGCCACCGTCCCAGATTGGAGTGTATAAATTCGCAAACAAGGCAGATTCGGTAATCCCATCCGAGCAATATACCGTGTGGTCTCGATGCGCTTCCGAAGGAAAACCCACAATACAAGTCATATCGGTCATCCCTAGATTTTTCATGTGCTGAAACGTAAATACCCGGGAATCATAGCCCCAAGCTTCCACAAAACTCTCAAATAAGGCCGGGCGGGAAGTTGTTGCTCCAATACCGGACAAACCTAAGAATGGATTTCCGGCGGCGATATTAGCCAAATCGATATCCTGATAGGGAGGATAGTAGTCAAAATTAATTCCCTGGCGGAAAACTCCGGTGTAAGGATTTACTTGGTCATTGGCGGTGTAGGAGATTTGAGCATTTACGGAAATATAAATACAAAGGAAAAGTAAGCCAAAAATGTGTTTCATCTTTAATATTAAATTTACAGGGAGTATGCGTTGAAGACTGAAAGTTCATTGTTATGCAAGCTGCAAAGCTATGAAAAACACCACTCTTTGATACTATCCGATTTCGATTTACGGGTTTTTACGTATTCTATTTGTGGGATAGAATTCCGCTGATTTTATTCCCGCAGATTTGCGCAGATTTTTTTTCTTGGGAACTCTCACTACTCACTACTCACTACTCACTACTCACTACTCACCGCTCACTACTCACCGCTCACTACTCACCACTCACCACTCACTACTCACTACTCACCGCTCACTACTCACCACTCACTACTCACCACTCACTACTCACCACTCCATTCCACCTCACCGTACCACTTCACCCACCACAAAAATACTACCGCCCACTACAATCAAATCATTCTCATCCGCTTTCCTACGTGCCGCCGCCAGTGCCCGTGGAACAGATGAATAAGCCTGCCCCTGAATTCCGTTCCGTTCGGCGATTTCTTTTAATTGAGCAGCCTCCAGACCTCGTGGGATATTCGCTTTCGCAAAATGAAAGAAGGCTTCTTTGGGCAAAATATCAAACAAATAACTAGGGTCTTTGTCCTTTACCGTACCCAAGACGATATAGAGTTTGTGATGTGGAATTTTTTGGATAGCTTGCGCCAAAAGCGTCAAACCGGCTAGATTGTGGGCGCTATCTGCGATGGTTAAGGGCTTTTCCGAAAGGATAGTCCATCGACCGATAAAATGTGTCCGTTGTCGAATATTTGATAAGGCGTCTTTGGGTAGATTTCCTTGGATAAATTTCATTTTGCCGAGTAGCTTAAAAGCGGTGATGGCGGTTTGAAGATTTTGTACTTGGTACGGGCCGGAGATATCGGTGTCAAGATGATACACGCTGTTTTGATAGGTAAAAGAACCTTCAATTCCCTGTATGTCATTGCGTTCAACCGATATTTGGGTCATTTTTTCCGCAAGGATGAGTGGCGCATTCAAGTCTTGAGCTTTCTTTTTAAAAACAGGAAAAGTCTCCGGATTCCGTTCTCCTAAAATAACGGGCACACCCTGTTTGATAATGCCCGCTTTCTCGTAGGCAATTTGCGCAAGCGTGTCCCCCAGCATGGACTGATGATCCAAACTAATATTGGTAATCACCGACAAAATAGGACGTATGATATTGGTCGAATCCAAGCGCCCGCCTAATCCGGTTTCTATAATCGCCACATCCACGTCTTCCTGTGCGAAATAATCAAAGGCCATCGCCACGCTGACTTCAAAAAAGGAGGCTTGGATGGCTTGGATGGCTTGTTGATGCTTGCGCACAAACGAAGTGACCGCACGCTTGGGCATGAGTTGGCCATTGATTTTGATACGTTCCCGGAAGTCCCGGTAATGGGGCGAAGTGTAGAGCCCGACTTTCAAGCCTAGAGTCATCAACATATTGGCTAAAATGTGTGTCACGGAGCCTTTGCCATTGGTGCCGGCAATATGAATGGTAGGATATTTTTGATGTGGATGGCCTAGGAATTCCATCATTTGGGAGATATTCCCCAAATCCTTTTTGAAGGCTTGCGGGCCGACTCTTTGAAACATGGGCAGCCGCCGGAAAAGATAGGCCATCGTCTCTTGATAATTCATCTGCTCTAATTTCGCTATTCCGGTTTTAACGGATTCCGGTTGGTAAATGGTTAAGGATTACAAAATCTTTACAACGCCTCATTCCTTTTCGATAAAAAACTCGATGGAATTGGGCTTGAATCTAAGGTTGGAGATAGTAGAAGCTTGTTTTTTGATTTGGATGGGGAGCGTGTTGGTATTGCTACCCGGTTGGATTTCCGCAAAGTCTGCCGCCAATTCAAAATCTGAAGGCTGCACCTGATCAAATTGACTGAGCGCCACCGAAAAAGTGATTTTCACCTTAGTCGGGAAAAACCGGATAGAATCTTTGGTATTGAGTAGAGCGATGGGCACAAAAAAGGATTTTTCCGTTAGTTGTTCGACAGAGATGGTAGCCTGCACCGTATTGGGGCGAATGCTCAAGGAGTGATTGTGGTCGTTGAGTCGAAGCGTTGGGTTAGAGATGGTTGCACTTAGTTCTTTGGGTTGCCATAATTCTGTTTCCACAAAAGACAATTGACGGACTTCTTCCTCCGGGCCTGCAATATCCACCGAATCCGGTCGGACTAAAATCTCTCCTTTTTGGGTATAACCCGGTTTGAATTGGGGCTCCACTCTCAATTTGACGGGTAGTCTTTTTTGGAGTCGCCGATCGACTTCCAAGATAAAGTTATCCGGAGAAAAATCAAGAATTTCAATGCCCTTGGAGAAGCGATTTTCCAAGTAGGGGAGCAATTCACGTCTTCCGAAAGGGAAATTACCCGCATTGAGATGCTTGGGAGCGACTTCGATGCTTGTTTTGGCATAACTGCGCAGCAACGACCAGCCCTCACCTTGATAAGTGACATGAAGTGCATCAGGAGGGGCCGAACGAAGCGCCAAGCTATCCGGGATGACCCATTTGACACGCAAAGTTGTGGATGTCCGGTACTCTTTAGAGAGCTTGACAAACAGCCAAAACACAAAGGAAATGAGCAGGATAATCAACTTGATGCCCCTTTCATGGACGAAGAAAGAAGTGTGCGTAGGCTTATTTTTCGACATTGGTATCTACCACTTCACCGGAATCGATTTTAGGCAATAATTCTGTCATCTCCTTCGAGATGGTGCCTCTTAAAAACTCCAAGAAAACCTTTTGTCCGACCTGTAGAGTGACGATGTTGTCTTCTACTTTGGACACTTTCCCTACGAGGCCACTGCTGGTTACGACCCGGTCTCCCTTTTTGAGATTTTCCGCAAAAGCTTTTTGTGCTTTGTTGCGCATTTGTTGAGGCCGGATCATAAAAAAGTATAGAACAGCGAACATCGCAACCATGAATAATGCATTCATTTTATTTAGTTTTTTGTTTTACGAGACCACGAAGGTACAAAATAACTTTGTTTGGGTGGCTATTTGCGATGACTGTAATTGGTTTTTCTTGTCTTTCTGTTTTGTTTGTTGTATTAAAGACCACCACAATGGAGTCCATCCCACCGGGGGGAATCGGTATTTCACTATTGTAATGGGGTACGGTACACCCGCAAGTTGAGTGGGCTACTTTGAGTAGCAAGGGTCTTTTACCTACATTTTTGTACCGAAAAGTGTGCTTCACAATATCGCCTTCGTTGACTTCGCCAAAGTCATAGACGGTCTCTTCAAATTGCATCTTCGCCATCAAAGAAGTATCCACATCATCTTCAAAAATGCTGTCTTCAATACGAATAATCTCGGAGTAATCTCCATTGGCTTTTTTGTGAGCTTGAACGGCCGGTTTTTTAGAAGTCTTGGGGCTTTGGGCATCATTTTGGCAAGCCACCCAAGCCACTACCAAGAAAATCAGGGCTGAATATTTCATCGTTGTATGTTTTTGGTGTTGATTTATTTATTCCACTTGCGCAATTGGTTGAGCACAGCTCTAAAATCTTTGGGCAAGTCGGCTTTAAAAGTCATCGTCTCTTGGGTTGTCGGATGTTGGATGGTCAAAGAATAAGCATGGAGTGTCGTCCGTGTCATGATGGGCTTTTCTTCTTGGTATTTACCGAGATTAAGTCCCTTTTTCTTAACGGAGGATAGCATAAATTCACTTTGGTTTCCATACAAAAAATCTATGGCCAACGGATAACCTATAGAAGCAAAATGCACCCGGATCTGATGTAACCGGCCGGAGTGGATATTGGCTTCCACAAAAGTATAATACTTAAACGTTTCCAAAACTTGATACGTTGTGCGCGAGTTTTTGCCCCGTTTGTTGACGACCATTTTATTGTACTTGGTCATAGAAGGGGCTAATGGTTTGTCTATTTCGCCTTGGGATTCGGCCATCCGTCCTTCTACAAGTGCTAAATAGGTTTTGGTGACCTTCCGGTGTTCAAAGTCCATGCTAAGCGCCCGGTGCGCTTCGGCATTTTTGGCAAAAATGATGATGCCACTGGTTTCCTTATCCAAACGGTGTACAATAAAGACCTTGCCATACTTTTGGTTTAGCATGGCTAAGAGATTGGGCTTTTCAGCAGCGTACCGGTCAGGAACCGTCAGTACTAAGGCCGGCTTATTCAGAATAATAATGTCCTCATCTTCATAGATGATATCTAGCTTCCGTTTTTTCAATTTATCGTGTTTTGTGCAAGCTACAGGAAATATCTCATAACTCGGCGGCAAAGATACGATTTTTTCCGCTTTGGGAGGGAACACGGGGCGTGCCTTGGGGCGTGCCTTGGGGCGTGCCTTGGGGCGAACACAAGGTTCGCCCCTACTGTTCTATCGGTAATCATTTTTTCCAAAACCGGTGGGTATGGCGAACTTCCCCATTTTTTAATAACAAATAATACATGCCTTGTGGCAAATAGGCTGCCGGTACTTTGATTGGGTTGGTACCTTTTTGCACTTGCTCTTGCGTCTTAAATCTGGTGCGCCCCAGCATATCCACGATTTCTAGGGAGATAACCGCATTTTGACCGCTTTGGTAATTGACTGTAAAGCCCGATGTGCCCACCGGATTAGGAACAATATTCGTAATGCCGGAGCGGATGAACTCTACACTAACTACTTTGGAAAAATGGTAGGTACCATCCAAATCAACCATTTTCAGACGATAATAATTAATCCCGTCCAAAGGGTGATTGTCTAGGCTTCGATAGGATGTTGTGGTGGTCAGCTTGCCTTTCGCCAAAACTGTCTCCAACTTAGTAAATTGCCGGCCATCCTGAGAGCGCTCAATCTCAAAGTGGCTAAACTCTTTTTCCGAAAGGGTCTGCCAAGTTAAGGACACTTCTTGCCCGGCTGCTTGCGCTGAAAATTGAACCAAGTCCAAAGGTAATGGCGTCGCCAAATTACCAACCGCAAAACCGGAAAAACCGGTGTTTATAGTAGCCGTGTAGCTATGGTCTGAATCCCAAGCCGCAGCGGTAGTTGCGAAAGCATCCGTATTGGTATTATTGGCAGAAGCCATGCTGGTAGGTGATTTCATGATGGCCAAATGGTCACGAGTATCACCGGAAGCTTCCTCCCAACCACTAATCTCGGCCTCTGTAAAAAATAGTTTTAAATCGTAAGTTCCATCTTCTTTATTATTCGTCGGTGTAATCTTGATGTTTTTGGATGTATAGTAGGCGGTGCCTCCTGAAAGTTGGGTCGCACCCGTTCCGGCATAATCTATTTCGACGGTCGTACAGCCATAATCCCAATTGGTCAAGTTATTTATTTGCGCAAGCAGTTCACCGGATGCCGAATAAAAAACAGCCGTAGAATTAGGCCCCAAATAAGCAGTCCCGGACGAATTGAGCACTGTCGCAATTGGTGTCGCAGCAGCAGTAATCTTGACATTGTCTATGATAAAACCGGGTT
This sequence comes from Saprospiraceae bacterium, assembly GCA_027009605.1. Classification (GTDB taxonomy): domain Bacteria; phylum Bacteroidota; class Bacteroidia; order Chitinophagales; family Saprospiraceae; genus HyVt-613. Next base: position 6,695 of record JALVCY010000087.1, on the reverse strand, counting down.
GAGTAGCCCCGTTGCCGGCACTATTCCATTCAAATCCGAAGTCAAATACTTTATCATCTAAGCTCGACGGTAAGTTGTAAGTAACATGTTGAGCACTTCCACAACTTACACCATTGTAGTTCTCAGTTGTGGAAAAACTATTATTTGAACCTGATGGTTCACGATAAATAATACCTCCGTTATCCGGATTTCCACCGGCGACATAGTCAAATTCCAACTGAAGGTCTGAATAGCCTTGGGCGTTGGCCGGGGAGAACATGATGGGCCGGCCGGCCGCATTGTTATAAGCGGCTGTAGTCCCATTATCATTGGAGATGTAGGCACTATTGCCGGTCGAACAGTTACCTCCATTGGCACCGATGACCCATACATTGCCACTGTTGTTAGCTCCAAAAGAGCTCATTGTCCAGCTACCGGAAGTAGAAAAATCAGTTTGATAGATTACAGGACGTCCGGGCACCGGCAAATTATCGTCATTTTGTATTTTGACATCCATAACATTATTGAAGGAGGCTTGATTGGACGTAATCTGAAGAGTAATTCCTTCGAATGTAGGCTCGGGGTTATTGTCGTTATAGATTCTTAGGGTGATGTTCTTGGCTGTTTCTCCCGGATTGAATGTGACGGAGTTATCTAACAATACATAGTCCACACCACCGGTGGCACCATTGTCATAAGCGGCGATGTTGGCTGTTACCGCCGAGCCGGAAGCGGCATATAATCTTACGGGAATTGAATAATCGACATACAATCGACAATCTCCTGCTTCCGGGCCACTCGTGCCGGCAGATTCCTGAATAAGTACGCCATCATCATAAAAATAGACCACATTAGCGCCGGTATTATTACATCCTGCACTAGTCAATAACTGATGCCTCGGTGCACCAACAGCTTCTAGGGATGCGCGCATTCTAGTTTTTTGGTCGTCTGTAAAGGTGTTTTGGCAAGATTGATAGCTATAGGCCATATAGTCGGCAATTAAGTCATCCATATCTGAATTAAACGGGCCGCTATTGGCATCCGTATTACAAGTGTTGCCCGGCGTGTCACAAGCATTGTAATTAGAGCCACTTGCCGGTGGGGTGTCACATACCCGGTCGCCTTCGCTTGTACAATCGGAGTTGGTACAGCCTCCTTCAAAAGTATGGTATAAATTCAAATAGTGTCCCAATTCATGAACAGCGACTTTGGAATTATCCGAAGAAGACCCAAAATATCTAGCTTCAATAACTGCCCCGTCATAGCACTGTCCGTGCGCACCGGGAAAAAAGGCATATCCAGCAACTTCACATCCGTCATTGCTGCAAATCTCCCTGACTAACCATATATTAAGGTATTTGTCGGTATCCCATCGGGAAAGATCTTTTAGGTCTCCGCCTTTTTTTCCATTACAGCTGCCACCGGTCGCCTCGTCCTTGTTAAAGACAGTCAGTGAAGTGGCTACTCGATTGACTCCATCGGTCGGGTTGCCATCCGGGTCTTGGCTGGCTAGGCAAAATTGGATTTCAGTATTGACACTGACCCGGGGGTCACCGGCATTGATTCCGTGGCCGTTGCCGGAAAAATCTCCGATATTGGCAAAGGCATCGTTTAGATGTTGGATGCCGGTCATGATTTGATCCATGGAAATGTTTTCTTCCGTTCCTACGATTTGGCCCGGGTAGTGCATGACATGGATAACGACGGGAATGGTCAGGATATCTTCAGCGGTACCATTTTTGGCTTTTTTCAAGGCCTGACGGTAAAGGTGTTCTATGAGTTGACTCCGTTTTGCATAATCCGAATCTTGCAGCAATTCCTTTTGCATTTGATCTGACGGACAATGGGCATTGATGGGCAAATCGGCTTGCGCCAAAAGCTGAAATAGGGAAAAGAGCATGAAAGTGGCTAGTAGAAATCTTTGCATTTCTTCAAATTTTGATAGTAAAATGAGTTGTTTCTTCGGGGTCTAACTAAGCAAAGATAACCTTTTTTTGCATTTTTTTTTGTAACTTTTGTTATACTTTTATAAGAAATAGCATATTGCTTTTCTTATTAAAAAAATAGAAATCTATAAATATTTGGTACTCTGTAGGGGGGGGAGGAGACTTAGCAAAAACAGGCGCAAAAAGGGCATTTTCTAGCAAAAATTAGCGGGTGGCTAAATAGTTACTTTTTATTTTTACTTTGTTCAGTTAATGGGGCTAAAGCCCCTGATAGTTTTACTTCTACTTCGTCCGTTAAAACTACCAGAAAAGCAGGCTAAAGTCAAGGTGTTTGGACTTTTTCCGGAATATCCAATGGGGCTAAAGCCCCTTTGGGGTTTGTTTTCTGTCCGTTGGTTAAAACCAACGGTAAAGTAAAACCAACGGTAAAGTAAAATCAACGGTAATACAGGCGCAGACTTGGATTCCGGGTATCTTTTTAATTGCATTTTCTTAGCTTTTACCGTCTGCTTTAGCTTTTACCGTCTGCTTTAGCTGACGGACTAAAACTAAGTAGGAAGCCGGCTTTAGCCGCATTTTTTCCTAGAATCTTACGCCCATTAAAATTAATCGAAAAGGGTCAATTAGTACAAAACCCGACTGCACTCTTTACGGATTAAGATTTTTTGAAATGCTATTGCTAAGATTTACCATCGGGTTATAGAGCTACGAAGCAGAAGTTTTAAAAAAAGCGTGCATTTTTTCTTGTGAATTTGGAATATTTGTCTTACTTTTGCACTTCCTAATGCAAGAGGGTATAGCTCAGTTGGTTTAGAGCGCTTGCTTGACAGGCAAGAGGTCGGCAGTTCGAATCTGCCTATCCTCACTAAAATAGTTACGTTTCAAGAGCCATCTATGTATTTAGATGGCTCTTCTCATATTTCAGCCGGATGAATTATCTCAGCCATTTTTACCTATCTGCCGAAGCGGATGATGATGTCCATCTTGGCAACTTCTTAGGCGATATTGTCTCCAAATCCGAGTCTGACCTCTTGCCTGAACCCGTTAAGAAAGGTGTCGAACTTCACCGATTTATTGACCACTTTACAGATAATCATCCTTTGGTTTTGGTGGGCAAGCGATTGCTCTATCCTGATTTCGGGAAATATGCTTCGGTGGTACTGGATGTTTATTTTGATTTTTTGCTGATTGAGCGTTGGGATGATTTTTCGGCGCAAGCCTTAGAGCCCTTTTTGCAGGAATGCTATCAATTTATTAGAGCACACCAACCGACAATTCCCATTACCGTGTGGCCACAAGTACACGCTATGATTGAGGGTCAATGGATGAATGGCTATCTCACCACAGCGGGTAGATTAAATCTTTTTGCCCGTTTGGCTAGAAGAGCCAAGTATGATAAAAATTTTGACATCGCCTTGGATATTTATGAAACTCATAGGGATGCACTACGTGATTTGCATCATCAATTTTTTCCGGAATTAATGGATGCCTGTGGGAAAAGAACATTTTCATGAGCATCTTAATGCCGCTTAACGGCCTTGCCAACTTTAGTTGCAAGGTGACACGGGCGGCAGCGCCTCGTCGCTTAACGGCCTTGTCAACTTTAGTTGCAAGGTGACACGGGCGGCAGCGCCTCGCCGCTTAACGGCCCTGTCAACTTTAGTTGCAAGATAACACGGGCGGTAGCGCCTCGTCGCTTAATGGCCTTGTCAACTTTAGTTGCAAGGTGACACGGGCGGCAGCATCCAAAATCGAATTACTGTACACCTTCGCTCTTGTAGGTCATGGAACTAATCCCGACAGTTGGTCGAGACAAGGCCGTTATTCCTTAATTACTTTGGCCACAGTCTGCTCCTTATCCGTAGTAATCCGAACTAGATACGAACCGATGGGGTACTGAGCAAAATCAAAATTGTGTACATTCTTACCTTGGAGCAAAGAAATCGTTTCGCTAGAGAGTACTCGGCCTGTGAAATCTACCAATGTAATCGTTGCTTCCGTATCTTCAGGCGAAGCGATTACAACGTGTAAGTCTTCATCTTTGGATATCGGATTGGGTAGGGTATAGGAAGACAATTTGTCTTCTGCCATGACTACTTTCTCTTTGACAATCTCTTCGCGCGGCATGGCCACAATCAATTCTCTTTGCATTAATTTGACGCCGGAATTACGCATAATCAAATCCGAAAGCATGGTATTGTTAATCCACTTAATCTCTGTTTGCGAAAGCTCCGGATCATTCAAATAGAAAAAACGATCTCCGTCTCTGAGCCTTTGAAATTGCTTGTAGAGAGCCGCATACATCGTTTCGCCCATCATTTTATTAGGGATTCTGTCTTCTACCAACATGCCGACCCAAGGATCTATATCATCAATATTCCAGTATAAAGCCTTTATTTTGGCTTGCTTTTGGGGGTCTTTAGTGATCTGGCTGTATTGGGTATATTTGGGAAGGCCATAAGCCGCACGTACCGTATTCAAATCCGGCACACCCCGCTCCCGGCCGCGCATGATATTTACAGAAACCAAGTCCAAACCGCCTTGCCCGGGGTCTCCAAACAAGCGATTACGCAAGTCATCCACCAATTTGGCATCAAATGCTTGCTGCCGATGCGCAGCCATTCCTCTGAAAATCGGATCCAAACCGGCTTCGGTTATCCATCGGCTGGATTGAAAATAGGCATCTTTAAGTCGTACATTTCCTTGCGGAATGGTATCGCCCTTCTCGTCTAATCGCCAAAAATCTTGACCCACAATCGTATGGCCTATTCTAAAGGAAGCGACCGAAAATAGATTTGACATGCCGGGATTGACCGTGGGGTCATAGCCTTGGTACTTTGGGAGAAAAATACCCACTTCGGGTAACCACTCATCATAGGTGATGTGCTGCATCAAACCAATAACCAGTCTGCGGGCTTTTTGAAATATTTTTTCATCCGTCCACTGCGGATATTCTAAAGCAATCGAATCGGCTAAGCGATTGTGTTCCCGCAGCCAAAGTGTTTGCATGGCCGTCAACAATAGATTTTCGTTGGCACGAACATCACCGGCTATGAAAAACTTATGCGGTCCGGGGGTATGAGCAACAAAAGCCATCGCCGGCGCATTCAAATCTATAGGCGAATTAAACTCACCCGAATAAGTATTATATGGCAGCAAGTCCCCTTCGGAAGACTTCATACGTCCACCTTCAAATGTCCTCAACCAGTCATTGCGTGCTTTGGTAGAACCGTACAGAAAGGAGGCATCCAGCCAATGAGTGATTTCATTATTGTATTGTCTTGGATTAGATGGACTGACCCCGGTTGTCAAATCATAATTGGTGCGGTGGATGGTAATCTTAGCAGTGCCCGCACACAAGGGATCAAAGTATTCATCGCACTGGGGTACATCGCTAGTCATGACTTCGACGCCATTCTCACCTACAAGTATCACATCGTGATCAATCTGTTGACCAAATGTCCAACAATAATCACTCAAATTGAGTGGACTAAACAAGTCCAGCCCATCTTGAGCAAACAGCGTATTGCTTATATTTCTAGGTGATGGTCGAGATGAACCGGACGGTGCTGCAATGCTATCAGAATAGTCTAGCCCCGTAGGTGTCAACAAACGAGTGTCATAAGCCCCCCATTCAGGATGGCTTAGATTATTGCCTGTGCCATCAAAGGAGCGAACCTCCTGCGCCGAAAGGACTGTACTTATAAAAAACAGAATCAGGAGTTGGGATAAGGTAAATGTTCTGTTCATGGTCTATTTTTATCTGGGAACGGTGTTAAAATTAGCTCCAAAAATACTAATTTCCACTCTAAAATGTCCGAAAAACGACACTTAAACAGCGTTTGGGTGATGAAAGTCACTTATGTGAAAAAAAAGTCAATTGTATCCCCCACAAAATCTATTGCTAATTTTTTGGGACTTCATCCCATTCGGTTTTCATCAGAACCAAAAAAAATCGTACTTTTGCTTCTACAATCTACTTAAAGAAAGCCCCAATAGGATAAGATGGAAGAAAAACGCAAAGCATTAATTGAAAAGGTGGCCGGATTTCGACAACCTAATCTGACCGTTGTTTTAGAAAATGTCCATGATTCGCACAATATCGGAGCCGTCATGCGCACCTGTGACAGCGTAGGCATTCAAACTGTTTATCTGCTGAATACCCAAAATATCCCACTTAAAAACATAGTCTTAGGCAAGCGTACTTCTTCGGGGTCTCGCAAGTGGTTGGATGTACATCTATTTCAAGATAGGGCCGCTTGTTTTACGGCCTTGCGGCAAAAATATGACAAAATCTACTCAACCCACATGGCAGCGGATGCCGTCTCGCTTTATGAATTAGATTTAACAGAGTCAGTGGCCTTAGTCTTCGGCAACGAAAGAGACGGCATTACGAAAGAGACATTGGCCTTATGTGACGGTAATTTTCTCATCCCGCAATATGGATTTGTACAAAGCCTTAATATTTCGGTGTCTTGCGCAATTTCGTTATATGAAGCCTTGCGGCAAAGGGAAAATGCCGGTTTTTATGCCGAAAACAGCCCTTTGACTCCACTAGAAAGACAAAGCATCGTGGACGATTTTGTAGAAAAGCACGAAAGTCAACGCCGGGGCAAAAAACCTAAGCTGGAAGGTTGAGATTGGTTTATTAAAAACTTAAGTTTCGGTACATCGGTTTAATGGTATTCCGGTTTAACGGTCGGGTGATTAGTAAAACTTTGTGGTATCGGTTAAGGGTTAAGGGTTAAGGGTTAAGGGTTAAGGGTTAAA
>JALVCY010000086.1 GCA_027009605.1 Saprospiraceae bacterium | reverse complement strand
CTCAACCTGCGAAGCACTCAACCCGAAGTCCGAATCCACGATAGTAATCGGGACGAGTCTCAACCTAGAGAGCCGAAGGCGAACGTCTCAACTTTTTCAACTTCTTCAACTAGCGCAGCGACTCAACTTTATCAACCATCAACAAAGAAATCCCAACCGCAAGGGAATGCGATCGGGATCCAAAAAATAAATTGCCATGAAATCTTTTTGCTTACTTGGCTTTGAAGTGCGCTTTTTCTTTAATTCTGGCCTTCTTACCAACCAAGTTACGAAGGTAATAGAGCTTAGCTCTTCTCACTTTACCTTGCTTAAGTAGCTTTATTTCTTCTAGGATTGGAGAAGCAAAAGGGAAAACCCTTTCTACACCAACGCCATTAGACACCTTTCTTACCGTGAAAGTCTTTGTCGCTCCGGTGCCATTAATTTGGATAACATCCCCCCGGAAAGTCTGCGAACGAATGGCTTTGCCGCCTTCCATTATCTTATAGGTTACGTCGATACGGTCTCCCGGACGAAACGTAGGAAAATCCTTCTTCTCGGTTAATTGTTCGTGAACGTAATTGATTAAATCCATTTTTCTCTTCTTCTATAGGTCAATGATTAGCCCGTATCTCTACGGAAGCGCAAAGGTAAGCCTTTTTTTTTAATAAAAAAAATCCCAAGCCCATTGGATGACCTGTTTTTTGTCAAAAAATTAGTGGTGGACAGGTTTTTTCATCGAATCAAGGTCGCAAAGCCTTGAAAATGCTGGGGCGTGCCGCGCGGGCCGACAAAATCCACTACATACACATAGACACCCGGCGGAGAAGGGCGGCCGCTATTATGTCGCTTTCCATTCCATCCGACACTTGGGTCTTTCGATTCAAATATTTCTTCTCCCCAACGATTCCATATCGTCATCCTGAAGTGGGTGATACCATCTAATATACCCTTGCCTAGAAAAATATCATTCTTCGTATCTTCATTGGGTGTAAACGCATTCGGCATATAAAATGTAATTTCAGGAATGACGTCTATCACTCGGGAAGTCGTATCAATACAGCCTTGCGGGTGGACAACCCGCAGATATACCACATGCCGGCCGGTATCTTGAAAGGCATAAGTCGGATTTTGAGCTTGCGTAGTCGCCAAACTGTCAAAATTCCAGTACCAGCGAATCGCATCTTCGGATTCATCTATGAATTGGATTTCCGGATGAAAGCTCGTTATTTCATCCGGCGAATAACTAAAGGCCGCCTTTGGACTCGGTAACACTTGTATCCAGTTGGGGTAGAAATCCTCGGCAACACAGCCGATAGGTGATATTATCTTCAAACCGACAGAGTATAAACCTTCCTCCATAAACAAATGCGTTGGACTCTGTACCGAATCTGTTTGCCCGTCTCCAAAGTCCCACTCAAATGTATAAGTAGAATCTATCGGTGCGGATAAATTGTCAAAAAAGATATTCGCAGGAATGCATCCATTAAAAGTGCTAGGAGATATGATGATATCGGATGGTGCCGGTTGCCAAGTAATGACATTGGTGGTATCATCTGTGCAGTGGTTGCCATCTTCTACCTTGAGGGTTACCGGATACTGTCCGGGGTCTTTGTACAGGTAGGACGGATTCTTGCTCTTGTCTGAACCGCCTTCGCCAAAATCCCAACTCCACCCCTGTAATATGCCATCAGAATTAGAATAATCCGTAAAACTGACCGGACCGGCAATACAAGTATCATAATCATAAGTAAAGCTGGCATGAGCCTCCGGAAACACATTTACAGCGATGTCAATGGAGTCTCCACAAGATAGCCCCCGATTGAGTACCATCTTGCCTTCATATCTGCCCGTATCCGGAAAGGCAATTTTGGCATCTCTTGCTGTCGATGTCGCAAAACTACCATTTTTTAGGTCAAATTCCCAGTAGTAATCTTTGATATTGTTGCCGCCTTGGCTCAAGTTGGTAAATTGAATCTCACTGACTCCGCAAGTATTGAGAAGATAGTTCTTGAAACCGATGACTGTATCTTTTTGTACATCCGCAGTTAAGTCCGGTTTGCAATCGGCTACATTAAATTGAAACTCTCTTCGGACGACACTCAATAATTGTCCATTGCGATATTCGCTTACGCAAACGGCCATTACATATTGGCCTATTTGATGGGGAATCCCATCAATAAACCCGTTGCCCGGATTGATGGTAATCACGGGGTCGCCGCCCATCGGCTTAGATAGGCTGTAGGGAAAGACAAAAGCGACTTTGTCAAATGGGGGAGGACAGCCAGGAATAGGAATCACCCCGTCACAGGATTCTGAACCGGCACCACTAGTGATTTTGCCCCCTCCGTCCAATGGGCTGCAAAAACTATAGATAAGCTGATCTCCATCTTTGTCCGTGGCCGAATGGTCGTAGGCAACCGGAAATTCATTGCAAATGACAATCGGTGGCAAAGAAGAGAATTTGGGGCTGCTATTTTTCGCAAGCATGGCCGCATGGGTCAATTCTATCGTATAGGTGGCGCCCACGTCTCCGGGCGTAGCGATATTGCTGATGGATTCATTGCGGCAACACCGTTGGTAGCTTATGTGGTAAGAATTGCCGCTTATCGGTAACGAAATGGTAAACTTATAAATGGCTCGCTGCACGAGAACGTTGGGGGGCTTCATGCAAGGCATAGGAACAATCGGGACATTTTTTTGCGAACCAATATATTTCCCTCCGGTAGAATACAGTACATAAGTGCCATTCTCTTCTTCATATATCGTTATTTCTGCAGGATTGTCAAAGGGGGCTCCGCCTCCACCGGCATCCCGATAGACTTCTAAAGTGAATTCGTACTTGTTTGAATTGGGTATAGTGCCATCTCCTAAGTATTCATACGTCATGACCCCCCCGATAATGTGTTTGGCGATTAAGTGATGAGTCGAGAATAAAAAGACAGTAAGGATTAGTAAGATTGGTTTCATTTGTTTATAGTATGTGGTGTCATGAAAAACAGTGCGAGCTTTAAATCATAAATAGTTACCCAAAAATGTAACTGTTTAGATGCCCCAATTTTTAGATAGAAAATAGGCATTTTTGTGTATGTTGAAGCTACAATTTTTGAAGCGTAGCTGGGCTACGTGAAAAAATTTTAGCAAAAACAGGCGCAAAAAGGGCATTTTCTAGCAAAAATTAGTGGGTGGCTAAATAGTTACCCAAAAATGTAACTGTTTAGAGAAAAGATGTGGGACGAATTCATATTTGCCGTCGTTTTGACCTAAAAAGACGCTGAAAAGCTGTTTTTTGCCCCTATTCACTCATTTTTTTGTCTAAAAACTCTCTAATAATGGATTATAGTATGAACTTTGGCGAAACTTTTGTTTCATTGCCAAAATATATGCTCGAAAAAGATAACATTGACGCTGTTGCGGATATTTTGTTGGATGGAGGGGTCATCTGTTATCCCACTGACACCGTGTGGGGAATTGGATGCGATGCCACCAATGTCGAAGCCATCCAAAAAGTGAACCAACTAAAAAGGAGACCTTCCGGAAAAGGCTATGTGCTCTTAGTGGATTCTATTGCGATGCTAAAACGCTACGTAGTTGAATTACACCCCAGAATTGAGACCTTATTGGAATATCACAGCCGGCCGTTGACCATCATTTATCCAAAGGCCAAGAATCTACCCGATGAAGTTTGTGGGAAAGATGGCAGCGTAGCCATTCGTGTGGCTCAATGTGCGTTTTGCAAAACTCTTATCAAAACCATCAACGCCCCTATAGTATCCACTTCCGCAAATCTCGCCAATAAGCCCTTCCCCAAAACTTTTGGAGAAATCAGCTCAGAGATTATCGAAAAAGTTGATTACGTCGCCAAAGAACGGCGTTGGGACAAAACGAATGGCCAACCTTCCACTATCGCTTTTGTTAATGACAAAGGTATTTTAGAATTTATTAGGGAATAGTTGAAAGTTCCGGCAGTTGCATCCGCTGCAATGATTTCCACGGTGGTTGAAATCGCTGCTGCTAATTTATAGTATATTTTCAGGTCTGGTTCGATGATTATCCCTACATTTGTATCCGAGATAAAAGACCATACAAATGAAGAACTTATTTTCCCCCCAATTAGTAGATTTTTGCGAAAGCCGAACCCAAGAATTCGACCAAATTCCCGAAGACAGAAAAGAATCTTTGCGGCAGCTTTCCGCCTATATTTTAGGTAAGCGTCGCTTGGGTGCACCGGCACGGATGACCGTTATTTGCACGCACAACTCGCGGCGCAGTCACATCGGTAAGGCGTGGTTGCAGGCGGCTGCTCTTTGGTATGGCATTTACAATTTTGAATCTTATTCAGGGGGGACGGAGAGCACTGCTTTTCATGAAAACGCTGTTGCTGCTTTAAGCCGGAGTGGGATTGAATTGATTCGAGCCGAAAATGGCGATAATCCCGTGTATTTAATGCGTTTTGGACCGACATTGCCCGGTATGGCGATGTATTCTAAGCATTATGAAGATGCACCGAATCCCATGGACAGCTTTTGTGCCTTGATTGTCTGTGATGATGCCAATAAGGCCTGTCCGACGGTCATTGGGGCAGAAGCTAGGGTGGCAATTCCTTATCCGGATCCCAAAAATTATGATGGGACGGATGAAGCTGCTCATCAATATGACGAGACCAATCGAACAATAGCTAGAGATATGTTTTATGTATTCTCTGTTGTGAAAAACATGATAGACTAGGCCGGTTATTGGTTTCGAGTGGTTTGGATTTTGAAATTGTTGGAACAGTTGACAAATATTATTTTGATGGAATGCCTTCTGTTCAATTGTTGAGTCCGCTCCGAAAAGTCGGTTTTTTTGAAATAGCTTGGAAAGTTGCCAAATATTATTCTGGATACATGCTTTCTGTTCAAGCGTTCAGTCGTTCAACTGATTGTGCATAACTAGTTGATTTCCAGTACTTTCGATTGAACAGTTGAACAGTTGAACGATTGAACAAGACCTCCAAACAGAATAAAATTTAGCGGTTTTGCATCAGAATACTTTTTCGAAGCCAACTCAATATTAAAAAAAAAGTAACTATTTAGCCACCCGCTAATTTTTGCTAGAAAATGCCCTTTTTGCGCCTGTTTTTGCTAAAATTTTCTCACGTAGCCCAGCTACGCTTCAAAAATTGTAGCTTCAACATCCACAAAAATGCCT
>JALVCY010000085.1 GCA_027009605.1 Saprospiraceae bacterium | reverse complement strand
CTGAAACGTCCAGCGATTTGAATCATTTTATTTACAACATGCCGGTAGCAATTATCGGTATGTTGTTTTTTTTGGGGGGGGAGTCGGTGAAGTCCTTTGGTTAATTTGTGCAGATTTATTTCCCGAAGATTTAACCCGCAGATATTCGCAGATTTAATCCGCAGATTTACGCAGATTTGCTTCCCGCAGATATTCGCAGATTTAACCCGCAGATTTACGCAGATTCGTTTCCCGCAGATTTGTTTCCCGCAGATATTCGCAGATTTCGACTTACTCATTTCTCACTACTCACTACTCACTACTCACCACTCATCACTCACTACTCACGACTCACCACTCACCACTCACCACTCACCACTCACCACTCACCACTCACCACCATTAACCGTCAACGCCCTATTTCTGGATACTAATCAAATAAGCGATGAGTTCCCCCATTTTGCCTTTGATTTCGTCATTACTCAACTTCTCTTCATTGGCAAAATACTTACCCCAAGCCGGCATGTCCCGTTTATGTAGTTGGACATCTTTTCGACCGTCAATATAACTGGCAATCTCAGCAACCGGAAAAGTCGCAGGGTGCTTACGGCGCTCCATGATTTTTGTTAAGTCCGGTGGAGGCGTTTGCAAATTGGCCACCCGCTTAGCGTCAACATTGGGGCCGTGGCATTCTGCACAATGAGCTTTAAAAAATTTTTCGCCCCGTTTGGCTTGTGCGGCTCTGCTATTTTTGGGTGGTTCTGAATTACAACTCAACCCGACAAAAATTAAAGAAATAAGCAGCAAACTTAAAATCGTCTTGATGTAATGCATAATAAAATATTTTTTGTGAAGAAAAAAAGAGAGATTCTCTTGTTATCTTGCGATTATAAGCGTTTTTATTTGGTTTTTCAATGATGCAAGTCTAGGCCTGGAGGTGATGGTAGTCAAAGAATATAGCCAATTAAACCCAAAATAGCCTTCCCGCAAAAGTCCCCAACGTCAAAGTGGGTTAATCCTAGTTCATAATGACCCAAAATCAATACTAAGCAGCATTTCTCTCTCCCTATGCATTTAAGGAAGCGAATACAACATGTTGACTTTTTAAATCAATAATCTACAAACGATGAAAAAATTTGCGTTTTTGGCTCTTCTTGCCTTCCTTACTTTAGCTTCCTGCAAAAAGGAGAATTTCGATAAATTTACACCGAGCTCCGGCGGCTTTGAAGTCAAACAGGTGACAGCTTCCTTTAGCGGTCTAATCGTGGATGCTTCCGAGAAAGGTCTCGAAGGAGTAGCCGTAACCATTGGTTCGAATACCACTACAACCGATGAGAATGGCGTTTTCTTCTTTAAGAATATCAGCGTCCCGAACAACAAGGCTTACTTTGTTGCCAAGAAATCCGGCTATTTCCAAGGCTCTCGGACTATTTTAGCGCAAGCCGGAAGCACGCATCAAGTCCGTATCAAAATGTTGGATAACTCCCCCATTGGCTCTTTTCAAAATAGTTCGGGCGGGACTATCATTTTGCCGGAAGGCGGGCAATTGACGTTTGAACCCGATGACGTGGCCTATCCCAATGGAGATACTTATTCCGGACAAGTAAACGTCGCCGCCAAACGGATTGATCCTACTACACATAATGGACAGTTTGAAATGCCCGGAGATTTGCGGGGCGTGGATAGTGCCGGCAAGGAAGTGACCTTGGCTTCTTACGGCATGATGGCGGTGGAATTAACGGATAATAGCGGTAATTTGCTGCAAGTCGCCCCCGACCGGACGGTGGACATGAGCTTTGAAGTGCCCGGTAGTCTAGTTGCTAGTGCACCAACAGAAATCCCACTTTGGTACTTCGATGAAACGAATGGCGAATGGAAAGAGGAAGGTCATGCGACCCTTTCGGGAAATACGTATCAAGGGGAAGTGGAACATTTTACTTTTTGGAATTGTGATGCTGGTTTTCCTAGCGTATATTTTCAAGCAAGATTTGTCAATGAAAATGGGCAGCCTTTGGTGAATGCTTGGATAGGAATTGAATTGCCGGACGGCACGCGTCGTGGTGATATTACAGATAACAATGGTTGGGTCGGCGGAAAAGTCATGGCTAATGCCACAATGAAGATTTATGTTTATATGTCTCAACCTTGTGGCTTGTTTGAGCAATATGTAATGGATTTCACAACGACCAACCTAGACATTGATTTAGGCACTATTACCATTACAACGCTTGACCCGATTACTTATACTATTACAGGGACGCTTGTTGATTGCAGTAACAATCCTGTTAGCAATGGTTATATTCAACTGCGAGCCAATACATGGTACTTTGCAAGTAGTACTCCGGTTAATTCAGATGGTAGTTTTAGTTTTGAATTTACCACTTGCACCGCAGTTGATTCGATTTATTTGATTGGCTACGACTATGATAATTTGCAGGAATCCGCTTTACTAGAATACGACCTTACTGCCGGTACAGATTTAGGAAACGTAAAAGCCTGTGGCACTTTATTGGATGAGTTTATCACTTATCAATATACGACAATATCCGGCAATGATACCACCCTGACCATGTTGCCTCCCAATTTGAATATGCAAGACAGCCTTGGGTATTGGTCTGTCTGGGGGCAAACACCAAGTGGTGACATGAATTATTGGCTCCAAGCATATTCTGGTTCAACAGGTAGTTATGCGGGTAGTGGTGGTATGGAAGGCATATCAGGATATCAAGATTTTAATTGTGATTTTAACATCACTAGTTATCCGAGCACTTTTGGGGAATATATTGAAGGTAGCTTCATTTCAAATAACGTTACTCCAGTGATAAAAGGCTCTTTCAAGGTCAAAAAAGAATAACTGCACTTTTTGGAGAGATAAAGTGTTAGGGGTAGATGAGCGTCTGCCCCTTTTTTTATTGGTACTTCCGAATTCATTCGGTAGATGAGCGTCTGCCCTTTTTTTGTTGGTACTTCCGAATTCATTCGGAAGATGAGCTATTCTTTTTGGCAGGCTTTCTTTTTCACCACATAAATTTAGCGCTACCGACCAACCAAATGAATTTGGCTGCTACCAAAAATGTTTGATTGAGCATTTTGCCCCTAATTTCAAGCAAAAGCAGCGTTTTTCAAAAAAAAGGTATTTACTGCAGTGAAGGACAATCTATGCCCCCGTTAATAATAAAATATTGAAGATGAAAAATTTAATCCTATTGGCCATCCTAGGCCTGATTACATTCGTTTCCTGCAAAAAGGATAATTTTGAGAAATTTACACCGAGCTCCGGTGGCTTTGAAGTCAAACAGGTGACAGCTTCCTTTAGCGGCCTAATTGTTGATGGCACCCTGCAGGGTCTCGAAGGAGTCACTGTAACCATTGGGTCGAATACCACTGTGACCGATCAAAATGGCGTTTTCTTTTTTAAAGATATCAGCGTCCCGAACAACAAGGCTTACTTTGTTGCCAAGAAATCCGGCTATTTCCAAGGCTCTCGGACTATTTTTGCGCAAGCCGGAAGCACACATCAAGTCCGTATCAAAATGTTGGACAACTCCCCCATTGGTTCATTTCAAAATAGTTCGGGCGGTATCATCAGTTTGCCGCAAGGCGCTCAATTAATCTTTGAATCCGGTGATGTGGCCTATCCCAATGGAGATGCTTATTCCGGACAAGTGAATGTCGCCGCCAAACGAATAGACCCTACCACGAAAAACGGACAGTTTGAAATGCCCGGAGATTTGCGTGGAGTTGATAGTGCCGGCAAGGATGTGACCTTGGCTTCGTATGGTATGATGGCCGTTGAGCTGACCGATAATAACGGCAATTTGCTGCAAGTCGCCCCCGACCGGACGGTGCATCTGAGCTTTGAAGTGCCAACTAGCCTAGCGGCGAATGCCCCAACAGAAATCCCACTTTGGTATTTCGATGAAACTGATGGCGAATGGAAGGAAGAAGGCAGTGCGATTCTTTCGGGAAATGTATATCGAGGAGACGTAGGGCATTTCTCGTTTTGGAATCTTGATGCTACTTTTCGTAGTGTTTATTTTGAAGCTACTTTTGTGACTGAAGCCGGTCAGCCTTTGGTCTATTCATTAGTTAGGCTTGAATTATCCAATGGTAGCTATGGATACGGTTATACAGACAATACAGGTTGGGTCGGCGGATTAGTCCCGGCGAATGCGACAATGAAGCTCTTTTTTGGCGCAAATCAATGCCAATTTACTCCACAGTATATAATGGATTTTACGACTACTAATTTGGATATGGATTTGGGTATCGTCACGATATCCTTTACGCCTCCTACCACCTACTCTCTGACAGGAGTATTAGTCAATTGTGATGACCAACCGGTTAGCGATGGCTACATTCAGGTAGTCAATTCTACTTGGTACACAAACTATAGCACATCTGTGAACTCAGATGGTACGTTCAGTATTGATTTTACAACTTGCAGCACTAGTAACTCCATCAATTTAACAGGCTATGACTATGAAAATTCATACCTGTCGGAAACTATGAGTTACGATATTATCGGCGATACCGATTTAGGGAATATTAAGGCGTGTGAAGCGCTTATTGACGAGTTTTTTACCATTAACTTTGTGACAGATTTTGGAAATGATACAACAATTACCTATTCACCACCCAATTTCCTTAATTATTATATCCAATACGATACGCTTACGCAAACCTTTCTAAACTGGGGTATTAAGGGGAAAAAATATAGTCCTTATTCCGTTGCAACAATTACTTGCGAAACAGAGGGCGTAGGCAGTTTTAGTGCAAACG
This sequence comes from Saprospiraceae bacterium, assembly GCA_027009605.1. Taxonomy (GTDB): domain Bacteria; phylum Bacteroidota; class Bacteroidia; order Chitinophagales; family Saprospiraceae; genus HyVt-613. The sequence goes on along the minus strand of JALVCY010000085.1, from coordinate 411 downwards.
GTGGCATATATATGAGTACCGGCGGTTATAGCTTTACAGGCCTGTTGAATATTATTTCCTATCCGGATGTACCGGGAGACTATATTGTTGGGACACTAACATCTGACGGTTCGTCACCGGTGGTTACCGGCAATTTTAAGATAAAAAAATAGGGTAACTGTTTAGGTGCTCCTAATTTTAAGGCAAAAAACAGGCATTTTTGTGGATGTTGACGTAGGGACGCACGGCCGTGCGTCCCTACGTAAAAAAATTAACAAAAACAGGCGCAAAAAGGGTATTTTTTTTACCAAAATAGCGGATACCTAAACAGTTAACAAAACTCATCATTCGTCAATGTTCAATCCTGCATGCCCCAACCGGAATTAAGAGTTAAAATTGCAGATTTAAGAGTGGAGAAGTTAAATATTTTGG
>JALVCY010000084.1 GCA_027009605.1 Saprospiraceae bacterium | reverse complement strand
CATAGAGCCGACGGTCTGCCAAATAATATTCCGACAATTAACTAATTACAGTTGGTTTTTTGGTTGTTATAGCAATACGATGGGCAATGTTAACAAATAAATTCCGAATGACCAAATTTTATTGGGATTTTTTTGTAGTTTGTAGCTTTTGGGTGGGATTTCATTGGTTTGGGAGTTTGAGTGTCTTGGGGAGATTTCCAAAATTTGTGGGGGTTGGGTCATTTTCCTGCGTGGCTTATTCGGTCGTGGTTTATGCCTGGTCGTAAATTTTGAAAATCAATGGACATGTTTTTGACAGGCTGCAGTGATTAGGTTTAGCTTCCGTGCTCCATTCTTGCCACCACGCAAGATGATTGAACCACGAAAGACACGACTTTTTTTCCACGAAAGACACGACTTTTTTTTAACCACGAAAAACACGAAAGACACGAAAATATGACGTGTACATTTGAACTCGTTCCCTGCGTAGGGACGCACGGTCGTGCGTCCCTACGCAGATTCCACAAAATCACGGCTGCCCAAAACAAAACGAGTTGGCGGTATCTAACCGACCAACTCGTTCCATATTTTGAGCTTACCTTTTTGAAAGGCCTTATTGCTTCATTGCCTTAAATAATCTTACGGCTCCATTTTGGTCTAAGACCTTGAAAATATAAAGTCCGTCAGAGTAAGAAGACAAATCTATAGAAACCGAAGAGCGATTGGCTTTTTCTGACAAGATTAAACGCCCTTGAATATCATAGACACTAACTTGCTGAATCATCCGACCTTCTTTGCCTTGAATGGATAAGCTTGCGCTAAATGGATTGGGTAACAATACCATTTTGCCATCGTCCAAGACCTCTTCGTTGGCAATAACCAAGGAGCGACTTCCATTGGCAAACCAATTGCCCCATTTGGCATCACTGACTACAACATTAAACGAAGCATTGGCTGCCAACTCATACTTGCTCGGCGCCAAAGGCACCGTTGTCAATCGAGTAGTCCCATTGGGATCCAATTCGGCAGCTACCAGCATTTGATCATTAGGCGCATAAGATGGCCGGGCATAGGTGTCGTTTTGAGCGATAACGGCGGATGCTCCGGTCTCAATATTGGCTCCCCAAAGCTCAAAGGAGTTCGGCTTAATGTAATCAAAAGCAATAATGTAAGGGGAGTTTTTTGCGAAAGCAGGATTGCCAATACTAATACCTTCAGGAAGCCCGGTAAATAGTTTCTGGACTGTCCCATCGCCCCAAGTAGTATCAGCACTATTCCAAACACGCACAAATCCAATATCCCAATAAGAGACATCCTGTCCTTGACTATTTTGGAGCGTACTTTGCGCATCATACATGATGTATTCGCCGGAATAATCAAATTGTATCACATCGGGATAATCTACATTCCCTGTATTCACTCCTTCCGAATAGGTCGGATTATACAAATCAAAACCGTACCAATCCTCAACTCCAAAGTCATACACCAATATCGTATTCGTATAATTGGTATCTAAGACAGCCATCCGGCTTGCGTCCGGAGCAATCGCCACTCTTCTGTTATCTCCACCTGAGACGATTTCTGATTCCGTAAAAGATAATCCCACCCAATCAAATGTAATAATTCTAACTGTTTTGTCCTCCGCAACATACAGAATATAAGTACCATCATCTGTCACAGCCGGAGGGCTAATAGACGGCATCGCCGAAACAAATCCACCGACTACATTGCCGGATGCATCTGCCATCGCCAACTTATTATTGTTGCTCCGATCGACGTAAACAATAAAATCTTGCCCGGGATTGGGCTCTAAGTCATTTTGGTATTTATCGCCGGGATTAGTGGTGCCGCCACTGGATGGCCCCGTGATGCCAACTTGGTCAAAAGCCGGCCCGACCTGAGCCACTTCATTAGAACCGGCACCGAAAAGATCCGTCGCTGCATTCAAAACAGCAACTCTCAAATCCTTAAAGTTAGAATGCTTCGTCAAATAGTCTGTTAATGCCTTATAATACACTTTTTCGGCTTTATCCTTACCGATGGCCGTCGCATAGAGATAGTAAGCCTTATTAGTGATCCCACTGTTAATGTGGACACCCCCATTATCTTGATTGCCTTGATATTGTTCATTGACATGAGCGGGTTGATAGCCGGGATCTCCCAGCGCATTGCCCCCATTATGTGGATTGGATAAGTCTCTAAGAGCCCCTGTCGGGAAAACAGAAGTAAAGACCACATCTTCACCCATTTTCCAATCGTCCCGGTCAATCATCGCTCCAAAGATGTCCGCAAAGGACTCATTTAAGGCTCCGGACTCACCTTGATACTCCAAGTTCGCTGTATTTTGGATCACACCATGAGATATTTCATGTCCGGCGACATCCAAGGCACCTGCCAACGGCTTAAAAGCACTTTTTCCATTTCCATAAAACATGGCTTGCCCATTCCAAAAAGCATTATCCATCCCTTGGCCGTTTTCATCGGCAACATTAATGATGGAATAGATGGTGCCCCCTTTTCCATTAATCGAATTGCGTCCGTGTGTGTCATGGTAGTAGTCATAAGCCACGCCTGCGTTATAATGAGCGGAGACAGCTTTTTTATCTGCCCAGGTCGTTCCGCTATTGGTTAGATGGGACACTTGGAAATTACTACTTTGCGGGCTGCCATTATTGCCATTGATGGTAAAAATAGCTCCGGCCGGTTCATCCGGCATATTGGAAGCCGACAGATTAAACATCTGCCGAGTAATATCAATTAGGTAATTGGCATTCGTAGCATCCACATGGTAGCTTTTAAAATTTCTAAGCACATTATTTAAATCTTGACCGCTTGCATTGGCATTGCCATCTAACGGGTCTATCATGGCTGCTACTTTTGGCGTACTAGACGCCTTATCTTTTTGTTTTGCTTTTTGAATCGCTAGTGCCAATAATTCTTCATTGGCAAATTTACAACTCTTGGTATGTGCAGTAAGAATTTCTCCGTTGTGCGCATCCACCATATACAACCAATCTTCAGTGATATTAGGGTGAATTTCTATTTGCCAAGCGAGGTGTGGTTCTTGCGCTCCGTCCTTATGATAAATCACTAATTGAGTCTGCGTCTGATGCTGTGGGGCAAACTGATTCATGATGCGTCCTTTCGGAAAATCTTGAATTTTTACTTTTTTATTCAAATTAGTTTTAGCTATTTCCACGGCACTATTTTCCGAAAGGGACGGGATGATATTCAGATTGGGCGTATCATAATATTCTCCATTGAGTCCGCTAATGACTCCGTCTTTTTCATGCAGGATGACTTCCCCGCCATAGACTTGGACCCCTTGATAATATTGATCCATGCGGATGTGTTTGTGTCCTTGCTCGTCCTGTATGGTTTTGGTAATCTGAAACTCCTCGTTGGGATTATCTATATCCATCTGCTTTTTCAAAGCATCCAAATACAAATAAGCCTGATTTTCCAAATTCACACTTCTCGTATTCACCGATAGATTTCCGGACACCCAAGTAGGTCTGCCTTGCGGCGAAACAGCCACCACACGAATCGGATGCCCCAAATAGGCGCGAGCCTGCTTTTGAGCATCATCGAGACTCAACGGGGCAAACTGTTCAAGCGTATTGAATAGTGAGGAAGTAGTCGTGGGAAGTTGAGCTGATTTTAAGGTCGTCAAAGGCTTTTGTTTGGTCTTTGACAAATCAGTATTTTTTTGGGCGAAAGCCGAATTGGCTATCCATAAAAGCCCAAGAAGAATGGGTAAAAAAGATTTCATCTGCAAAATTTTTGTAGGTGTACGAGGGCACACCGAAGGTTTTGGGTTTGATAATTATTCAGAAGCGTCTGTATTCTCTGCTTTTTTCGTAAGGAGTTGATTCATAAATTCTTTGTAAAAAGCATGAAGCTTTGGATTCATGAATTGCTTTCCATTGCCCCAGACGGATTTGGCTTCTTTGCCATCCTTATGGAATTCAATGAAATAGTACTTATTGCCGGGATGATTGTAGGTTTTTTCCAGCAATTGGAGCTCTTCAGCCATTTTAAATAGCTTTTTGGCTTGTTTCTTTTTGATTTTGGGCTGTTCTACGGGGTCTCCGTTATTATATTTCATAAAGATTTGGCCATTGGAAAGGAGCGAAAACTCTTTGACCATACCCGTAAAGCCTCCACCGGTGCCAAAGGTTAATCTAGGCCCTTCATATTTGTCCAAAGTATATTTATGGGTTTTGCACCCCTGCCAAACAGCCATTCCGGCCACGGCAATCAAGAGAATCAGGAGGTAACGCATACGTTTTTATTTGCGAAAGTAAAGTTTTTTGAGCAAAGATTCCAAAAGGATTAGCCTAACAGGGCTAAATCTGTTTTGTTATCACCACTATTTCATAGAGGTAATCCTTACTTCAAGTATTATTTATTGGACTTTTTGGCGCAAACTCACCGTTCAAACCACTCTTTAACGAAGTACAGCGCCCAATTTTTGCTCCAACATTTTTACTAACTTATTGATCATGGCTTCAACTTCCTTATCCTTTAGGGTCTTGGTTTTGTCTTCTATGGTCAAGCTGATGGCGTAGGATTTTTTATTGATGCCCAATTGCTCTTCATTTTCGTACACATCAAAAAGGTTGATTTCGGTCAATTTACCTTTGAGAGATTTGTTGGCGATTTGGACGACATCCCCAAATTTCACCTTTTTATCTATCACCAAGGCTAAGTCACGACGGATAGACGGAAATTTGTTTAATTCGCTATATTTCACACGATTGGCTGCCAGCTTAAGGAGCAAATCCCAGTCGAAGTCAGCAAAATAAACTTCCCCTTTTACCGAGAAGGCTTTGGTTAGTTTTGACGAAAGGCGACCCAATTCGACTAAATTCATCGGACCTTTTTCAAATTTTATCCCATAAGCAAAATAATCTGCTTCGGGTTGGCCGATACGATAAGAGTCGATTCCCAGCTTGCGCAAAATATTTTCAACGTAGGCCTTCAAATAATAGAAGTTGGTTTCTTTTTGAGCACCGTGCCAGTTTTGCGGGGTGGATTTTCCCGTAAGGGCTATCACCAAATGCTTGCGCTCCAGATACTTGTGCTCCTTTTTCAAATAGGTTTTTCCAAATTCAAAATAGTGCAAATCGGAAGTCTGGCGATTCATGCTCCGCTCAATGGCTTCCAATATCGCCGGCAACATCAATGGACGCATGACGTCTAAGTGCATATTGGAAGTGTTGTTG
>JALVCY010000083.1 GCA_027009605.1 Saprospiraceae bacterium | reverse complement strand
CTAGGAATACGGCAGAATCTTCTGGCGAGTTGTCAAAAAGCTTTAGGAAGCCTTGTTGGGCAACAAGGAAAAACGGGGAAAATAGCCATACGATAAGGAGAAGTAATTTTAATTTTCTCATTGGATTGGGATTAAAGTAGATATTTCATATAGCTAAGATTTAATAAATTGCTCCGTATATCGTCCTTTTAGCGTAAGCACTTCGATGTGGTATAGCCCGGGCACTAAGTTATGAACGTCAATGTTGGTTGGTTCCGTTTCTGATCGAAAATCTTTAACTATTCGACCTAAAGAGTCATAGATTTTTATTCGTTTTCGAAGACTTCCTTTGAACTCTAGACGTAGTTCATCTAGGGTCGGGTTAGGGTAGATGTGTATGTTCTCGGGTTGTTTTGTTGGTGTAATTCCGACCATGGGAAAGCAATTAAGTGTGTCAATGCAGCCATCAGGTGTGAGTTTTATGAGAATACCCGTAGCACCATAAGGTCCCCCAGAAGAGTAGCCAATAGAAATAATGCTGCCACTTGATAAGATTTCAGATCCCCTTATTACCGTCCATGAATTAGGATAGATGGAGTCTCGTCGTTGCCAAATGCGATGCCCGTCGATGTCGAATTTATGATGAATACCCCTTGGGTATGTTTCATAGTCTTCTAAGTTTGCATAACCAGATGCCAAAAAATGACCATCTGGGGTGGGTTCTAAATCTAAGAAGCTGTGAAGTGGACCTAACGTACCAAATAATTTTTCCCAAATAATATTGTGATTCTTATCCAATCTCATAATTAGTGGGTGTGTTTGGTACTCGCCATATTGGGCATTAAACTCCCAAGTGGTTCCGATACAAAGTAAGCTACTATCTTCAAGTATCAATAGATTTGTAAGGGCGCCCCTTGCTTCTGTGGTGTCACTATGCCAATCCCAAAGCTGATTTCCAAACGTGTCAACAGCTAGTAAGTAGCTGGATGCCCATTCAGTTTGTGGCCAGAAAGGGTCGTCCCAATCTGGGTATCCAAGAAAAGCACCACTAATAATATATTCATTATCATTGGCTTTTGTAATATTTATTGGAGCTTCCGCAAATTCATTGGTTCCATATTCTTTTCTCCAAAGCTCCTGACCATTTTGGTCTGTTCGGATTAATAGCACATTGTACGCAAAAGAGTTGAGCGGCGTGGTTTTGGTAATCAGAACGAAAAAACCATCATCCATTTGGATAAGTGATGCATTAGCTATGTAAGTATCGGAATCGTAGGTAACAAGAGAGACCTGCTCTAAATCTTTATTGACTTTTAGAAAGAAGGTGTGATCTGATGAGTTGCCAAGAATCGCATAGTGTTGGTCATTGGTTTTGATTATTTTTTTTCGGTATTCTGAAGAAGTTGTTAAGGTTCTAGACGTATCAATAATGATATTCTTGTTTAAGACATTGCCAAAAGTGTCTATTTGGTAAAAACCAATACCTTGCACATTATTTGAGTCATATGTAAGGGCATAAAAAACCAAAGTATCGTTGTCATTTAGAATATCTAGGAATACGGCAGAATCTTCTGGCGAGTTGTCAAAAAGCTTTAGGAAGCCTTGTTGGGCAATAAGGAAAAATGGGGAAAATAGCCATACGATAAGGAGAAGTAATTTTAATTTTCTCATTGGATTGGGATTAAAAACCCTGACTTACATGGAGCAAGTCAGGGTTGTATGTTAGATTATTTGTTAATTATTATTTGGCCATTATCAACTTCAATGCCATCAATTAGTAAGCGATAAAAGCAAATACTTCCACTAATGTTTTCAGTAGTCCATTCCATCGAATAACTTCCATTGGTTGGTTGTAATACTTCAATCAGGCCACCTATTTGATCCAAAATTTCAATCCTAACATTTTTGTCAGGAGAGAAAAATTCTATCCAATTAAAGGTTACATTATAGTCCGTAGGGTTGGGGGAAACAGCCATTTTACTTAGATTTGGTTGTTCTGTTTCTATTTCGGGCTCATTATATCCAGATCTATAATCAAGCTTGATAATCGGAGGATAGTATTTTCCATAGTTGCGTAGTATGGTTCTTGCCAAAAAACAAGCCTTTCCATCTTTAGATTCTGCAAAAGTTTCTAAATCTTTAAGTATGGGTTCATTAAAAGAGCGTAATCCATCATTGTCAGCGATAGCTTCGTAGATATAATTGACATTGTCTAGGTCAATAAGTTGCTTCTCCGTTAATTCATACTTGATAGGGATATTTTTTAAGGTATTTAGCCCCTGGGAATATTCCCTATTATTAAAGTAATCATCTACGAGCATGAAGTCTCCAGTTACATTATGGAATGCAAGCAGCCACTGTCGAGTAGATGCCCGGTCATGACTGATATTTAGGGCATACTGGAAGCCTAGTGAAGCTAATTCTTCCATTTGCTCTCGCTCAATGGTTAAGGCTTTGCTTTTTTGCTCAATTTGTTGGGAATTACCACTATTAACAGCAGTGTTAAACTCTTGTTTTGCTATTTGGTACCGCTCAAATCGTAAATCATAGTCTTCCTTGAGTAGAGTTGCGTCTCCTGACGTAAGGATACCTGGACGCTTGGGGTCTGAACAATGGTTGCTAGGGCTCGTGGAGATTCTATTTAGACCAGTATAATGAGAATCCCTAGGTTTTTGCGTATCATCATCTTTATTGTAATAATAATCGGCACTATAAGCAGACATATTATCAAAATCCCACTCTGCTCCTGAAAAGGTGTTTTCTGTTGGCTTAAAACTAGTGGTTCCACCTGGTTTGCCTTGTATCAGTCTAATAGGGTGCCCATCAGTACTAGTGGTAAAATCTTTCTCCGTGTTATTGGTATTGGTGTTGCATAGATAATAAAGGCCATTTGCAGAGTTGGCATTATCACCATTGGCGACATTTCCTACACCCACACCAATATAGTGATTTCGTCTAATAACATTGCCGTAACTTCCAATATTGTTGACGTAAGTGCCAATAGAAATTGATTCAGAAGTTCCTTGCTTGAGAAAAGTGTTATCTTGGAATAAGATATCATTAATATTATCTTGAAAGACCACTCCTGTTGGATAGTCAAGTCCAGAAGCTGGTTTGTTTAACAAGAAAGTGCAAGATTCAATGTTGGAGTTAGAGATGCCTGAATTTAAGATTCCGATACCACAATTCCAGAAGTGAGTGTTATGAACATCAAATTGATGATTTAATCCAAAGCTTCTGTCCGCTTGGATGCCATAATACAGGTTAGCGAAAGTAGATTGCCTTAATGCAGATGATCCAACATCAACGCTACCATTTAGAGAAATAATACCACCATTGTATTTGTTTGGATAAGTTGAGTTAGTTTGGTTATTCAGAAAGTAGCATCCATTAATCTTTGTTCCGTATGTGTTGTAGGTAGTGACGAATGCCCAGAATTTTTCATGACGCAGATTGTTGTCAGTGACAAAATCACAGTCTGTAAATGTGGCAACCTGTTCTACACTTCCAAGGTTTACTGCATTTTCAGTGGCAATCATTGCCCCAACGCCATTATTTCGGAAGATCATATCAGTGCATGTAATACTACTCTTTCCTAAGTATTTCCCCCAAGCAGTTGTAGATATTCCCCAAATAGCATGTTCAATTACGGCTCCAGAGTTACCTTCAAATACACCCATATTATCATCGTCCCCCATAATGCGTATTCCTTGCCATCTGTCACAAGCTGTTAGGGTGCTATTTAGGATTAGTTTTCCACCTGGTTCGATGAATATTTCGCCAGTAATGGCAAAAGTGATAGGAGTGTTGATGGTTAGTGTGGCACCTTTTTTAATTGAAATGGGGCCAAGGCTTTCTCCAGAAAGCGGTACGTTTGTAGAATTCCATGTTGTTGGGATTACAATATCGTAATTAGACCAACTTGGAGTGCAGATAGTGCAGGGGTTTGGGTCTGTTAATCCTACGCCACAGGCAAGCCAAGCATTTCTTACTTGGTTTACTTCAAAGGAGCATCCTCCATAAATTTCTAGGGCGGCAGCGATGAAGGCGTTTCTTGCTTGTGCATAATTTGTACTGGATGTCATATAGGCTGACATTGCTAGGAAAACAATCTTGGCAGCTTTGTCTATTCCTATTGCTTGAGTGGTGATACCATTCTGTGTACCTCCTACGCTAATTAGGTTAAACCATTTGTTTTGTACTCCATTGTTGATATGGATGCCACCAGAATCTCCCGTTCCAAAAAACCATAGTGGCCCCATAAAAGTATTGGGGCAACCACCTGTCCTTCCAAAGGGCTGATTGCTAGGTACAATTGAGCTAGGAGCACTTAGAGATCTTTCTCCTCCAGTCCGCCAATCTTCTCCTATAGTCCAGTTACTCGCTGTTCCTAAAACTGATCTTTCAGTTAAGAATCCAAAAATATCTGCAAGTGATTCATCAATGGCTCCAGGTTGTCCTACACCTAAAGAACTTCCTTTTGTGTATTCAATGACGGTATGAGCGTATTCGTGACCAACAAAATCAAGTGTCCCAGTGAAACTACCAAGGTCGTTTCCAAAGCGCAGAAAAATATCTCCAAAAACATTCCAAGTTCTAGCTGAGCCTATTTCTGCCGTTGCCATAACACGGACTTTACCCCCTAAATTATCAGGACCGTTCCAAGAATGATTATTTTTGAAATAATCCCATGCTTTTTCGGCTGCCCAATGAGCAGAAGTTTGGAGTATGTCATTAGTCCCCCATGAAGGGGAAGGGTTTTTTGTTTTATTCCAAATCGTTTGCCAGCTTGCAGGGTTTACACAATCTTTTGTTTCAATATTCCTGCCATTATCTTCATTATTTAGATGAAAAAAAGGTATACCAGCAAGATCGTGGCCAATTGACGCACCAAAGGTTCTAACGCCATTGAATAACGTTGTAGCAGAAGCTGTAACCGCTTTTCCAGAGACTTCTTTTTTTAGGATTGCTCCAGAGTGTGCATCAATGCAAAAATCAAAACTAAGATGGGGGTCAGTTGCAATAATATTGAAACTCCAGACTAAAGAGAAATCAGACGTGTTCCAGGGTTCTTTTCCGCCATTGCTAATTTCTAAGATACCATTTGGGAAATAGGTCGCATCGGAGTCGTTTTTCCTTTCTTTTAGTGCATTTTCTATTTCAGTATTTTGCCATGCATACTCATTTGCATTAATTGTGTTTTTGGCAATTTCTACAGCACTTACGAAACTGATACTAGGGAGAATGTCAATGTTGAGCTGTTCTACAAGAATTCCGTTAGTGCTGAAGACTAGATTTTCTTTGATGTGCTCAATGAATTCAGCTCCTTCCACCTTTATCCCTTTATAATATTGCTGGTACTTTTTATGAGTGTATCCATATTCATCTTGCCAAGATCTTATTTCAACCATTTCGTCATCATCACTTAGCCCCGTTGCGGACTTATAAGAAGTAAACAAATCACCTGAACGAAGTCCAGAAGATTCTGAAAAAGTCAACCAGCCAGAAGGTTTTACATCCTTGGTTAAAGATCTGATTGTTTGGTTGTCTTCAGCTGTAAGTGTTGAGCTCATTTGAGCATAACTTGATACATTGAAAAAAAATGAGAGCAACAAAACTAAAAAAAATTGTCGTTCAAGCAGGCGAATGTATTCAGGAATACTTATTTTGCGTTTTGCGTTTTGCGTTTTGCGTTTTGCGCAGGTTGCGCTTTGTGTAGGTTCATAATTAAATTTTACTAGATTAAAAAAAATGAAGTACAAATATAAGGAGAAAATACAAAACATGTCACCCAATAGCCAAACTCTAATAATATTCTCCAAATTATGTATGTAGGCAATACATGCGATACCATGAATTTCTCCAAAGTAATTGCGGCTTCACCGTTTAGCTAAGCTACCCCAACTACCCCTAATATGGAAAATGGCAAAGAGCGTTTTTATATAAGTAGAATATTGAGTATATTTGCCGTTGTGTAAAATAAAAAAAACTATGAAATGAAAAAAATATTTCTTATTTGGTTGACTATTTACCCCGCTATTCTTTTTTTGAATTCCATTTTGAGTTTGGATGCCTTACTCGAAATAGATGCGATGTTTAAGGGTGTTTTTCTTGCGGGACTTCTTACTGCCGGGGGTACCTTCCTTGTAAATATTCTTGTAAAAAAGCCCATTGAGCTTTATGCCGTGGCGATTCTTTTGTTTATAAATTTTTTAGTTATTGTGCTTTATTTCTCGAAACCGGTTGCGTTAGGGGAGTTGGTTGCTAATCTGAGAGAGCATTTTTTAGAATCGCTTATATCATCAATCGTGTCGGCATTATTTATTGGGATTGGTACTAGCTATATCATGAAGAAGGAAGCAGAGCAGAAGGAAGGGAGAATAGAAATGTGAAAATGAACAGCTAACTTTGCTTGATGGCTTTTGGTGGGAGGGCATTCCCCAAAATTGGATTTCCACATTCATAGATTTCATTGCTGAATAATTCCCATTGTATTTTTTTGTTTTGATTGGCATAGGTGGAATTAATTTCCGTACTTTTGCCCCAAACAAGCCATCATGACCAACAACGATATACTCCGCCGCCTGCGTTACACATTTGATTTTAGTGATGATAAGATGATGGAGCTATTTCGTTTGGGGGGCTTAGACGTGACACGCGCACAAATCAGTGATTGGCTAAAAAAAGAAGAGCACCCGGCTTTTCAGAAAATGGAAGACCGTACCCTAGCCATCTTTTTAAATGGATTTATTGCAGACAAGCGCGGCAAAAGACCGGGCCCGCCACCCCGTCCGGAAAACAAATTGAACAATAACATCATTTTGCGCAAGCTAAAAATAGCCTTAGAATTGAAGGATGAAGATATTATGGATATTATGCAACTGGTTGATTTGCAGTTCAGTAAGCATGAAATATCGGCCTTTTTCCGGAAGTTCACCCAAAAGCAATACCGGGTCTGCAAAGACCAGTTTTTGCGCAATTTTTTGAAGGGCTTGCAGGTGCAGTATCGCCTGTAGGTGCGTCCCGATGACTATCGTGGATGTGTGGATTTCTCCTTCGATGGGCTTAGCAATCGGTTTTTTCCTTTTGTTTGGCTTTTTTCTTTGGTGCGCTTGTCGGTAGTAGCCAAATTTATTTGGCTATGTAGCAAAGAGCGAAGCGAGTTTGCGCCACGTGATAACTTTCCAAAAGTTTTAAACTTTTGGAAAGTTCTGTATCGAAGGAAAAGCCCCAAAGAAATCAAAATATAGTAGAATCACATCCCCGGCCATCAACCTTTCCGCACCCATCGTCGTCCATCCTTAGTAAAGTAGAGCATAAGCCCAAACTCTTTGGAGACGAGAATATTTTGCATTTCGAAGCTGTCGCAGCTAGTAGAGTCTGCGCAAGAGAGATGAATAGTGGTGATGGGTAGGCCGTTCCAAAATGCATTGGCATTGAAAGTGGCCGTCGTGTTTCTTCTACCAAAAACGTCGTTGTTGCTGGAAGAAAAAAGCTCTCCACCGAGAAAATCATCAGGAGAAGTGCCTTCATTAAAAATAACTCGTTTATTTTCCTTGGCGGTGGTGGTAAAAAGGAGATTGGCATATTTCCCGGAAGATAATTTGGCTATTTCTACTTGTGCATTGGTGCCGCATTCTTCTCCGCCGAAGAATTCTGTAGTTGACGATCGAGTGACCCGAAAGGAGTCCAAGTTGCCAATGGAGTCTGCAAAAATAAAAAACGTTTTTCCATCATAGGGAGTAATCCAATCTAGGGCTTCTTGGGTTAGAGCCGAGTCGGGTGGTTCACAGTTGCAATCTCGGCTGGTCATTAGGCAGCAGCTATTGATGAATAGCATGGAAAATAGGGCAAGCGTCGAGTATTTTAATGTTTTTTTCATAATTTTTTTGTTTTGTAACGGTTATTATGACATGCTATTACACGTCACTGTATTGTTAATTCCTTGGTGTTTAACCACGAAAAGCACGAAAAGCATCGCAGGCTTAAATCCAACGGAAACGGCAAAGAGTACTTTGGCTACAAAAAACTGTGTGTGAGTCTGGCTCTAAAATTGGTGTGATAATACTTCCAAGCTTCCCCATCCTAAATCAATAAGTTAAATATTTCTTAAAATCTTGTTAAAGTGGTGGCAAATCAGTTATTCACCACTAGCCAATGTTAATCCCTAAATCTATAATTCTACAATCCAATAATTGCCTGTATGAGCAATTATTCTAGCGTCGGATTTAGGCTTAGATGGTGTGATGATGTGGGTGATACCAAGATTTTTGAAGTGTTGGAGTTGTGTGGGGGAAGGGTCAAATTGATGTTGGATTAACCGGAAATTTGAATCGGAAGCGGTATTCGTTTGTGGATAGATATCTTGAATCCTTCGATACCATTCTACAAGTTTTGAGTGAAAATGAATGGTGGCTTTGTAATCTACATAGGTGGAGCGCTCCCCATAATATTTGAGATGCGAAAAGTCGGTGGGCGTGACAAAAAGTGCATCTTTTGGAGTATTGGCTTTCGCTAAAAGCGCAATTTTTATTCGGTCGTTATAAGCACTTCGCCAAGGAAGGTCTAAAGTCGTGGGTTGTCTTTGCGGAAGCTTGTTGAATAGAAAAACACCTAGCCCGACAAATAGGATAATGGTCAAGGGCGTATATAGCTTGCGCAAAAATGAAAACTTAGAAAGTAGTTTCTCTTCGATAAAGATCATCAAGGCGATACTGCTAAAGAATTTTAACCAGATGGTAGTTTTGAACCATTGGGCCGATAAAATGGTCGGTATTTGCGCAAGCTCCACGCCTGCCGAATAGACCAAAATCCCCAAAAAAGAAAAGGTGTAAAACCAAAAAACCAGTCGATTCTCCTTCCAAAAAAAATACCAACCCAGCAAAAAATAAGGGACCAATAGCAGGTAACTTGACAAGGGATATTGGGACGGAAAATAATGATGACCTAATCGAAATTTCAATATCTCAAATATTTTTGCGGAAGCGACCGGTGCATCAGAAAAGGATCTTTGCAAATAATAAATCCACACTCCGGCAGTCATCAGATACAGGACAATACTCTTCCAAGGAATAGCTTGGGCTCGTGCGCTCTTATGGCTAAATAGTACCGCCAAATTCTCCAACAAAAACAGTTGAATCCCCACCATCGGGTGAACAAAGGTGACCGGAATCAAGAGTAGGATAGCCGTATTGATGCGCTTTTGAAGTAGAAATAAAATACTCCAAACCCCCATAGCCTTGGCGAGCAGACTTGGAGCTAAACTATTGTAATACAGCTCGTTACCACCTAAATTATGATTATAAAGAACCAATAAAGTGAGCATAACAACCAAAAAAGAAGTCGTCAAATTTTTGGTAAAGAGCAACGCCACCTTCAGCATCCCCACCATCAAAATCAAACTAACTATCAAATGGGCAATGAAGGCAGGCCAAGGGCCCGTAATGTGGAACAGGCGCAGCCATTGGACAAATATCCATCGGACATCCGGAAAATGCGACTGAATACCTTCTATGTAAAAGTCATTGGGATAAAGATCGGGATGAGCTAATTCTTTTACATACGGGAAGGTTTCCATCGTGCCTAAATGCCCAAAGACATAACCATGTCCGGCAATGAGCAGTACGTAGCCCAATAGTGCTAAGCCCAACAGTGGAAAGAAATTAGATTGTGACGGCATGGTTCCCTTTTTGAGTTGGAAAGGTAAGACTTTTTGTTCACTTTGGTTATGTGCTGACCCCGAAAAATTGGATATAGTCGTTGGCTCTGGGCTCCACAAAATTTTATTTTGTTTCTTTATCACAACCCTTCCATTGGTTTTCCTTTCATTCAAAGGAAACCGTATGGTAACAAAATAAAATTTTGTTTCTTTCTTTAATTCTTGGCAAAGTGGACTTTTCGGGGGTGACTAGCTGATTGTGCAAGAAAAAACCAACCGGTAAAAGAATACTGATTGGCTTAATCTCCTGCACGATGAAGAAACTTTAAGACTTGATTCGTCCTGCTTCGTCTTCCAATCCGGTTTGTCTGCGTCTAGCGGCTTTGACCTTTTTGTTTCCGAAGTTATAGGAGAAATTAATTTTGTATCTGTGACTTTCCCAGTTGCCTCCACCGGACATCTTTTGGCCGGCAAAAAGGCTTTCGGCTCTCCAGTGTTGGGTGTCAAAAACATCATCTAGCCCGATTTTTAGTGTGCCGTTGCCTTTTAGGATTTTCTTTTGAAGTCCGATGTCTGTGGACCACATGCTTTTGGTTTTAAAAGTGCCCCCCCATACGCTGGGAGATGCATAAAAGCCGGAGACTTCCAAAGAAATGCCTTTCGGTAAGGTGAAGGTATTTTGGGCATAAATATTTACGCCGGTTACTTTTAGATTTATTTTTCGGTTTTCACCAAAGTCGGCTTTGTTGATGCTTTGATAAAAATTAAGATTGGCGTAAGCCGACCACCATTTTTTGATTGGAACCGGAGAGCTGATATTCACGCTGTAAACATCTTGCGATGAAATATTTCGCCAGGTAATAAAGCTGGAATTGGTATTGATGGTGTCAACGATTCGAGTCATCTGGTCTTTGATATGCGTATAACTGAGCGATGAAGTCATCATATTCATGAAGGTGTGGCTGAGTTGTAGGTTGTGTGAAAAGTGGGGCTGCAAGAATGGATTCCCTTTCTGATAAGTCAACTCATCTAGTTTGAACTCAAAAGGGTTCAATTCTTGATAGTTAGGGCGGCTCACCCGTTTTCCATAGCTTAGCCTAAAACTATTCTTCGCATTGGCCGCATAGGAGATGGCCGCCGAAGGAAACCAATTGAGATAAGACCTTTCATCCGGTTTGTCTTGGTTGTTTTTAATAGCAATGAGTTCTCCTTTGGTTTGCGTGTGTTCGGCACGTAGCCCGGCATTGAAGCTTAATTTTTCGTTGATGGGTCGCATAAAACTAACATATCCGGCCGTGACGTTTTCATCGTAGATAAATTTGTTGGTTCGATTAGAATCCAGTACAGGCGCTTCGTTGACTAAGTTGTAGTAATCAAAAGTGTTGTCTGTTTTGACCTTAGATAATTTGGTGCCAAATTCTATTTTGCCACCCCAAAGTTTTTGTTCGTAATCTATTTTTCCGACTGCAATGGTGATATTGCTAGGCGTGATGGTTTTGTTTTCATTTTTGGATAATAAGGTGGTTTTATCGGAGTCAAAGTATTGGTTAGGTTGGTTGGTGGTATTGTCTAAAGAGAACACACCATAGTCCAAGTCAATATTCAATTCCACACCGGATTTCTTTTTGAACTGATAGTTTAGATTCACATTATTTCGTTTTCTTACTTCGTCAGAGTGGCTTTGGGCGTTTAGGTAGTTGATGGCAGCCATATTGTTGGCCGGGTAAATATCCGTTACCCCATTACCTTTATTCAAATCAGTGCTGTATCCGCCATTAAAAAGGACACCAATAGTATTTTGTTTATTGATAAAAAAGTCCATACCTGCCTTGTAGGAAATGCCTTGATTGTCTGAGATGAAGGTGTTGTTATTATCAAATACTTGGTTGTTGAGTTCTCTTTTGATGTGAGAAACATTTTCCCATAGGCCTTTGTTGACGTTGATACTTCCAAAGGTGTTGACTTTGTTTTTTCGGTAATTGACACTGAGTCCGGAGCGGTATTTGGCAAATACACCAATGGAGTAACCCGCTGTAAATGTGCCGTTTGCACCAAAGTTTTCATTTTTCTTTAGCTTGATATTGATGATACCGGCATTGCCTTCCGCTTCGTATTTGGCAGACGGGCTGGTGATGATTTCGATGGCGTCGATTTGTTCGGAAGGGATATTTTTGAGCATATTGGCCAAGTCATCTCCTGACATGGGTGTCTTACGTCCGTCGATATAAACGAGTACGCCGGACTTCCCGAGTAAGATGATATTATCATTATTATCGACCATGACTCCGGGTGCTTTTCGGAGTAATTTCATGGCATCGCTTCCGGCCGAATTAATACTTTTGTCGATATTAAAAACTGTTTTGTCCGGTTGGACTTCAATCATTCTTCTTTGGGTGGAAACGACCACTTCTTCCAAGGTCGCTTGGTTGCTTAGGCTGATTGGCCCAAAGTCTTTGCCTCCTTTCGGAGAAAAGGATTCAGATGTGAAGTTGGAGAGTCCCACATAAGATATTTCGAGATAATACTGCTGATTAGCAATGGGTGGAATCATTTTGAATTGTCCGTTTTCTTCAGAGTAACCCACTTTGGCGATGGAAGAATCCGGCAGATTATAAAGAAGGATGTTGGCAAAAGCTACAGGCTCACCGGCTTCATTTTGTATGCTGCCTTTAATAAGATTTTGGGGTGCTTGCGCAAAAAGAGTCCGGGCAAATAGCACAAGAAGCAGGGTGACAATTTTGATTTTCATTTTTTCTATTTTTAGAGTTTTGTATTTTTGTTTCGCTACTAAGGATGGACGAAAAGTGAAATGGTTACACTTTGGGGGCAGGCTTATCGACCAACAGCTCGTTATTGGCGATGAAGGTTATAGGTTTTTCGGTGGAATCAGGAATTTTGCCACGAAATCAACGAAAAGTGGTATTGGATTAGAAATTTAACCACGAAAAACACGAAAAACACGAAAAGCGGTATTGGAATGGAAGTTTAACCACGAAAACCACGAAAAACAAGAAAGCGGTATCGGATGGAAATTTAACCACTAAAAACACGAAAAGCGGTATTGGAATGGAAGTTTAACCACGAAAAACACGAAAAGCACGAAAAGTAGTATTGGAATGGAAATTTAACCACGAAAAGCACGAAAAGCCACTTGAACGCCGAAGGCAACCAACGGTATAGCGGTGTAACGGTATAGCGGTGTAGTGGTGTAACGGTGTAACGGCTAGGCAGCCAAGAGCACACCCCATGAACGCCGAAGGCAATGAACGTCCGAAGGACAAATTGAACGCCCGAAGGGCAAATTGAACCTGCCTGCAGCAGGCAGGCGTCCAAAGAACAAATTGAACAACAGAAAACTTTAATGCAGGATTTCATTTATGCCAAAAAAAACAAACATTAAGATTGATATAAGTAAAAAGTACAAAATATAGCTCAAAATAGTCAGCAAAATTTTTACCCAAAGTGATGTGTCCTTAAAAAATTGGCTATACATCCAAAAGGTGGCCATTGTCCCCAAAAATAGCTGTGTACCGGCGACTAAATAGGTGTCTCCAAATATACTGGTGATTGGAATAAAGAATGTGTAAATAATAGCCTGAAGCCCCGTCAAATAGGCATTCAAAATCAAATGTTCAAAATAATTATAACCAAAATTTATAAATGCTATGTACGAAGCAAAAGAAAAAAACGGAAATAGCACTAAAGCAAAATAAGACGGATGTGCCACGAGCCATTTTAGTAGGAGAATAAAGTAAGAGCTTTCTAGCATTTGATCTTTGCCGTCATCTGTCAAGCCTGATACCATCCCATCTACGGTATCACTTAATATAGTCTTCTCTCCCAACCAATAGGCGACCAAAGCATAGATGGTCGAAGTCACCAATAAAAAAGAAATCGCACGATAGTGGTTCACTCGCTTACCTTCTAAATAGGCGCGTATGCTATGCCCCGGCCGTGTAAATAATTCCTTAATAGTAAAAATAATTCCCCTATCGACTTGCAATACGCTTGCGCCAATTTCATTCAATACATACTTGAAGTTAATTTTATCGGTACGAGCCTTTTGGCCGCACTGATTGCAAAAATTTCCTTCAAATTTGTTGCTGCAATTTTTACATGTTATCATGGTGGATTTTTTTATTAATTATTTGTTGAGTCTGCTCCGAAAAGTCCACTTAGCCGGAAATTAAAGCACTGAACAAAATTTTATTTGGTTTGCCATAAGTCTCCCTTCTTAGGGAGATTTAGTGGGTTAAAATAAAAGAGAAAACCAAATAAAATTTTGTGGTCTCAAGAGCAAACCACCAGCCCCCTACTTTTAGGAGTAAACCCTTTGTTTTCTTGGTGGGTCCTGCTCCGATAAAATCAATTTTTTCTCTCTTGGCTGCATAAAGTGTCATTCTGTTTGTATTTTTATTCCTAGCTTTAATTCTTGGCAAGGGTGACTTTTGGGAGCCAAATTAAAGATAAGAAACTGGGCTTTGCCTCTGTAGTCAAAAGTTGATATTTTGTAGCGTTTCTTAGTGTGATCTAAGTGTATTCTAAGTGGTCTTAGTGGTAAGGAAAAGTGTAAGACCTGATTACTAAAAACAGAAAGTTGACACTAAGTATTTGTAAGGTGTTGATTACTAGTGGATTATGAGTCAACCGTTACTATTGTTAAAGCCTTTTCCTTTAGCCTTTAACCCTTCACCCTTCACCTTTAATCTCCTAAGCCTTCAAAAAATACTTCAAGCTCTCCGGATTCCGCATCGCATCTTTTTTAGCGGCTTGGTCGATGGGGATTCCCTTCAGGATTTTTTTGACGGGGAGTTCCATTTTCTTGCCACTGATGGTGTAGGGTAGGTCGGGTACTTCGATGATTTCATTGGGGACGTGCCGGGGAGAATAGTCTGCCCGCAATTGCTTTTTGACGGCCTGAATGATTTTTTCCGAAAGGGAATGACCTTCGTTCATGACTACGAATAAAGGCATATAATCTCCGCCCCCTTCTAACTCGATATTGACGACCAGCGAATCTTTGATTTCTTTGATTTTGTCCACGGAACGATAGATTTCGGCAGTACCGATACGCACGCCTTGGCGGTTGAGCGTGGCATCGGAGCGTCCCAAAATAATAATCGTATTTCTATCTGTCACAATCGTCCAATCGCCATGTCGCCAAACACCCGGATACATCTCGTAGTAGCTGGCTCGATACCGTTCTTTGCCCGGGTCATTCCAAAAGAAAACCGGCATCGAAGGCATGGGTTGAGTGATGACCATTTCTCCGACTTCATTAATTAGCTCTTGGCCGTCTTCGTCGTAAGCGTAGAGGGCGCAACCCAAGGCACGGCATTGAATCTCCCCCTGATAGACCGGAAGGAGCGGATTGCCCCCCACAAAAGCCGTGCAAACATCCGTACCGCCACTCATGGAAGTCAACCAAACCGTCCGCTTAATTTTTTGATAAACATAGTCAAATCCTTCCGGCGGCAAGGGCGAACCGGTCGAGCCGATAGAGCGTAAAGGCTTTAGGTTGAATTCCTTTTTTGGCGCAAGCCCCTGATTAGCACAAGCCATGATAAAAGGCGCACTCGTCCCAAAATGATGTATCGGAGCCGCTTCCGCTAAACGCCAAAGGACATTCAAATCGGGATAGCCCGGACTTCCGTCAAAAAGAACCGCTACGCCCCCTACGAGCATGGAGGCGTGCACAAAATTCCACATCATCCAACCGGTCGTCGCAAACCAAAAGAATCGCTCCCCCCGATGAACGTCATTGTGCAGCGCCAAATACTTGAAATGCTCCAACAAACTGCCCCCGTGCGAGTGCGTAATGGCCTTGGGTGCCCCTGTCGTTCCGGAAGAGTACAAAACCCACATTGGATGTTCAAAAGGCACCGGCAGAAACGTCAATGCTTCGTTTTTGTCCGCAAGGGCATCCTTCCATAGAATTCCTTTCGGAAAATGTGTAATAGATTGATTTTCATTAAGATAGGGTATGAGAACGACTTTTTCGAGCGATGGAATTTGGTTGGTAATTTCTTTGACCACATCCATTTTGTCATAGGCTTTGCCCCCGTATTGGTAGCCATCGACAGCGAGTAAAACCTTGGGTTCTATCTGCCCAAACCGCTCCAAAACACTCCCTGTTCCAAAGTCCGGCGAGCAACTCGACCACACGGCCCCAATGGACATGGTGGCTAATAACCCGATGGTCGCTTCCGGGATATTAGGCAAAAAGGCAACGACACGATCTCCTTTTTCGACTCCGCTTTCCACCAAGAATTGGCGCAAAGCTGCTACTTTGGTTTCGAGTTCATCCCAAGAGACTTCCGTCAAAGGATGGCGTTCGGATTGAAAGATTAGAGCCGGGTGTTCGGTCGTTTTATTCCGGAAAATATGCTCGGCATAATTAAGCGTCGCCCCATCAAACCAATCAACATCCGGTAATTCCTTATACTCCAAAATCCGGTTATAAGGCGTGTAAGATTTGACCTTAAAATACTTCCAAATAAAATCCCAAAAGAATTCCGGCTCATCCACCGACCACTGCCATAATTCTTGATAATTCTTAAAATCCAAATGATGTCGTCTCAAATAATTCATAAACTTATTCATGTGCGAATGCTGACGAAAACGCTTGGATGGTTGCCAAAGGATAGGTGGAGCTTGGGTCATGACTTTTGCTTTTATTGGTTGATAGACCAAAGGTAGTGAATTAGGGGGAATTGAGCAATGGTTGTTGCCTTCGGCGTTCAAATTGTGCTTCGCACGTTCAATTTGCCCTTCGGGCGTTCAATTGCCTTCGGCGTTCAAGGGGGACGCTCTCTTGGCTGCCTACCCGTTATACCGTTAGACCGTTACACCGCTATACCGTTCATTGCCTTCGGCGTTCAAATTGTGCTTCGCACGTTCAATTTGCCCTTCGGGCGTTCAATTGCCTTCGGCGTTCAAGGGGGACGCTCTCTTGGCTGCCTACCCGTTATACCGTTAGACCGTTACACCGC
>JALVCY010000082.1 GCA_027009605.1 Saprospiraceae bacterium | reverse complement strand
AAGCGGCGAGGCGCTACCGCCCGTGGCAACTTGCAACTAAAGTTGACAAGGCCGTTAAGCGGCGAGGCGCTACCGCCCGTGGCAACTTGCAACTAAAGTTGGCAAGGCCGTTAAGCGGCGAGGTGCTACCGCCCGCGTCACCTTGCAACTAAAGTTGGCAAGGCCGTTAAGCGGCGAGGCCAGGCGGCAAAAAAATCAAAAATAAGCTTAAAAGTCGCACCAGCTAAACAATTTCCATTTTTTTTAATATCTTTGCTCCCGGCCATCTTCGTAAGAATTTGACCGGCAAAAAACCATATCATGAGACTTCTTACCTTCCTAATAACCATTGCGTTATTGACCGGCTGTATTGAATTTGAACACCCTTATTCCGTTTTGGCGCCGGGTATCTGGCGTGCTCAAATGCAACTCATCCCCCGCTCTGCCCCCCACCAAAGACGGGATGCGGCGCTGTCCAAAGTGCCCGAACTCACAGAGGGGATGCTGCCTTTTACCTTTGAAGTTTTCAATCCCACCCAAGACTCCATCTATATCGAAATCATAAACGGGAAAGAGCGCATTCCGGTCACCAACATCTCATACGGTAGAAATCCGGAGACCGCCCGGGACACCATCCGCATTCATTTTCCGGTTTATGACACTTATATAACCGCCGATATAGACGGGAATAAAATGGATGGTTTTTGGTACGTCCCAAGTAAAAAGGATTACAAAATTCCTTTTTCCGCAAGGTTCGGCAAAAATCATCGCTTCACGACTTTGCAGAAAAAACCCATCATGGATGTTTCCGGTTTATGGGACACTCAATTTGGAGAAGGCGATGACAAATTTCCCGCCATTGGCTCTTTCGAGCAAAAAGGCAACCATCTCAACGGTACTTTTATGACCGAAACCGGAGATTTCCGCTTTTTGGAAGGCACCATTCAAGCGGACAAGCTTTACCTTTCTGCTTTTGACGGAAGTCATGCCTTCCTATTTGAAGCTAAAATCAATTCGGACTCGACGATGTTTGGCTCCTTTCGCTCCGGCATGCACTACCAAACCACTTGGACGGCCCACAAGAATCCAAATGCACAGCTCAAAAATCCGGAAAATTTAGTCCAAGTCAAGAATACCGAACCGGTCGATTTTTCCTTGCCGACAGCGAATCATCGTACTATTTCTTTGCAGGATGCGCCCCTTGCGGGAAAACCGACCATTCTTCAAATCATGGGAACTTGGTGTCCAAATTGTCGAGACGAAGGGGCTTTCCTAGCGCAATACCTAAGGAATCATCCCCAACTCCAACTCAATGTCATCGGACTTGCCTTTGAAAAGCATGACGACCCGACCAAAAACTTTGAGTTGATTCAAAACTACAAAGAAAAGCTAAAAATCCCCTACGACATCGTACTCGCCGGAAAACCCAAAAGAGAAAACATCTTTAAGTTATTGCCCCAATTAGAAAATTTCGTGGCCTATCCCACTATGATTTTCTTGGACAAAAACCGCCAAATTGTCAAAACTCATACCGGTTTTAACGGCCCGGCCACTCCGGAGTATGACCATTTCCGTAAGGAATTTGAGCAAATCATCAAGGAGATAACAAAAGATTGAGCCCTTTTCAAAAAAAAATTCATATTAAATGCCCAAAAAAACAAATTTGAACTAATTGGCATATTTTATGAATAGTAAAGAGCAAAGCATAATGCATACTAAAAATGAGAAACAAACTAACCATATTATATCATTCTGTTAATTCGGCAGAAGTCAATGATTTATTGAAAGACCTTAAAGGTTATAATATTGATATTGCCACTTATTCAGAAAAAGATTTTAAGTATAATTTATTGGAGCTGTGCGAAACCATCAAAAGCCCTGTATTGCTCATGCTCTCGCACAATTGGCTTACAGACGAAAAATGTCTGTATAATTCTTTATCCGGACTTAAACTTTTGCACGAAAATAAACAATTATTTGTCACTATTACGGATGGACTGGTGACAGAAGGCGGAATTTCGAAAACGAAATCCACCGAAATAGCCAAAGTTAGGGATGTCATCCCCTATATGAAACATTGGCAGGAAGCTTTTTTAGAAGCTAGATACCAACGAATCAACAACAATACCGAAGAAAATGCCGAGTTAGAAAGAATTGTCAAAGCCATTAGTTTGACGCTCGGAGATATGATTAATTTTTTCAGACCTCTGCATCCTCGCAAATTCAGGTCATTAATTGGGAGTAACTATCAACCTGTTTTCGATTATTTCAACATGACTGTTGAAGTAGTCGAAAATCAGGACTCTTTCGTTGAAAAGGCCGGTGTTCCGATTATGACCGAAGCCGTCCCTGCCGCCGCAAACGCCAAAAATGAGATAAGCCATAGTCTGCCCGAAAAAGAGACCACAATCGAAAATGTGCCGACTCCGAAAAAAGAAAACACGCCCCAAAAAGCAACTGTTTCTGTAAAGAAAAAAGCAACCGACCCCACACAAAAGACTGTTAATCAGGACATTACAGAGCCATCCAAAGATGCGCTCCAAACTACGCCTACGGTAGAACCAACCGTACCGGCACAAGAAGACCCCACCATTCAGGAGACTCCGGCCATAGCCTTGCCTACCAAATCAATAAAAGAACAAGCCAACGGAAAGGTCAAAGACACGCCCCCCGAAGTAGTCCAAGAAGCAAAAAAAATAGATTCCAATCCAAATTTAGGCGTGGATGAAGTCTTGGAAAAAGCCGTAGAATTATTCAACAGCAACCAGGACGATGAAGCCTTCCAATTATTTGAGCAGGCCATCCGCTACAATCCGAAGGACAATGCCTTATTGCGTTATTACTATGCCTATTATTTGGCTCAGCGCAAATCCGCTTTTGACGAGGCCATCCACCAGTTGGATACCATACTTCTTTACGACCCCAAAAATGATAATGCTTACTTCCTGTTGGCAGAGTTGGCAGAAATCAAAGAGAATTTTGCGCTAGCCAAAAATTACTATCTCCAGACCCAATCTCTCAATCCTGACTACCCCCAAATTAACTATCGCATCGGCACGATCTTGCAAGAGCATTTTCAAGATTCTGACGAGGAAGCCGCCAAATATTTTCAGGAAGAAATCAAAAAAGACCCCGAAAATACAGACGCCATTTACCGCTTGGGCATCTATTTTAGCGAAGTAAAAAATGACTTGGATCAAGCTGAGCAGTTATTTTTGCAAGTTTTGGAGCAGGATGAAGCCCATGCTTTCGCCAATTATGATTTGGCATTGATTTACCACAAAAAAGGGGACGCCTTCAAAGCAGCTTACTACTACACCGAAGGTTGTAATAATAATCCGGAACTCAAAACGGAGCAAAATGACCTAGCGTTCTTAGCGCCGGCCACAGAAAAAACCACGCAAGCACCCACTCCGGAAAGTGTAGCCCCCAATATTGAGCCGGTAGAAACCAAGACCATCTTTATTACAGGAGCCACTTCCGGAATCGGATTAGCCACGGCCGAAAAATTTGCTATTGAGGGGCATTGCCGGTTAATTTTGAGTGGCCGGCGGCGCAATCGTTTAGTCCAAATCAAAAATGCCATCGAAGACAGTTACGAAGTGGACGTAGAAATCCTTCAATTTGATGTGCGAGATCACCTTGCGGTAAAAGAAGCGATTAACTCCTTAACGGGGCCCTTTGGACACATTGACGTACTGATCAATAATGCCGGTTTGGCTTTGGGATTAGCAAGCATTGCTTCCGGAGACTTAACGGACTGGGAAACGATGATAGACACCAATATCAAAGGATTGTTATATACAACTAAAGAAGTCACCCCCTTAATGATTGCTCAAAATGGAGGACACATCATCAATGTAGGCTCTATCGCCGGCCGAGAAGCCTACCCCAACGGAAATGTCTATAATGCCACCAAGGCTGCTGTCGATATGTTGACAAAGGCCATACGTCTGGATTTGCACAAATATAATATCCGTGTGGGCCAAATAGCGCCCGGCCATGTAGAGACTGAATTTGCTCTAAACCGATTTCACGGAGATGCCCAAAAAGCCAAAATCTACGAAGATTTCACTCCGTTATCGGCTCCGGACATTGCGAATATCATCTATTTCATGATCAATCAACCCGAGCATGTCAATATCCAAGATGTACTTGTTTTTCCGACTCAACAAGCCAGTGCCACGGTGATTAATCGAAGTGGGCGGTATTTGTAGGTGTTTATTTGGGTCTTTGGCTTCGGTAATGGATTGTTCTGCATTCGTTATTCTGTTAGTTTTTTGGTCTTTGGTCTTTGGGGCGCGCCTGTGGCGCTTTTGGTCTTTGGTTTCGGTAGTGGTTTATTTTTGGCTTCATTGCTGAGTGATTTGCTTTTGTGGTTTAGGGAGTTGAAGGAGTTGATTCGCTTCGCTAGTTGATTCACGTCCCGATTACTATCGTGGATTCGGACTTCGTTAGTTGATTCGCTTCGCTAGTTGAAAAAGTTGAAACGCTGATAGCCCCCGCTATAGCTCTTGCCCCAAATCCTCAAAAAATTTAAAGACTTTCATCATAAAATCCCAAAAATCCCCGTAGGAGTTTTACAAGGAAACCACTACGGCCTTGGTAGCAGCCAAATTTATTTGGCTGACGGGTAGCGCCAAATTTATTTGGCGAAAACCGGAAAGAAAACCCTGACATTCTTCCGAATAAATTCGGAAGTACCAACTCTAACTAAAGACAACTTTGCTTTGGCTTTCTTGGGGACTACCAAATCAAAAACCCAAATCTAATCACTTCTAAAATCGTAAATCGTAAATCTTAACTCTTCAATCCGGCATGCCCTAACAGGAGTTAAGATTGAAGATTGAAGATTGCAGAGTTAAGAGTGGAGAAGTGTGGAGCAGCCCCCGCTATTGCTCTTGACCCCAATCCCCAAAAAATTTAAAGACTTTCATCATAAAATCCCCAAAAATCCCCGTAGGAGTTTTACAAGGAAACCACTACGGCCTTGGTAGCAGCCAAATTTATTTGGCTGACGGGTAGCGCCAAATCTATTTGGCGAAAACCGAAAAGAAAACCCTGACATTCTCCCGAATAAATTCGGAAGTACCAACTCTAACTAAAGACAACTTTGCTTTGGCTTTCTTGGGAACTACCCAATCAAAAACCCAAATCTAATCACTTCTAAAATCGTAAATCGTAAATCTTAACTCTTCAATCCGGCATGCCCTAACAGGAGTTAAGATTGAAGAATGCAGAGTTAAGAGTGGAGA
>JALVCY010000081.1 GCA_027009605.1 Saprospiraceae bacterium | reverse complement strand
TGTCCAGCCTTTCCACCGTTCATTGCCTTCGGCGTTCAAGGGGACGTTCTCTTGGCTGCCTTCCCGTTACACCGTTATACCGTTACACCGTTACACCGTTCATTGCCTTCGGACGTTCAAGGGGCTTTCGTGTTTTTCGTGTTTTTCGTGGTTAAAAAAATCTTGGTGGTTTGGACATTGTCCATCCGTTACACCGTTCATTGCCTTCGGCGTTCAAGGGGACGTTCTCTTGGCTGCCTTCCCGTTACACCGTTACACCGTTATACCGTTACACCGTTATACCGTTATACCGCTACACCGCTAATTGACAACCACACGCCCCACATCCAAAACAACCCCATCCCCTTCCAAGCGATAAAAATAAAAGCCCCCGGGCAAATCCCCCACATCCCAAGCCACATCTCCACCTATATAACGCATGCGGTGGACTATTCGTCCCAATTTTAACAATACCTCTATAATTTTTTTCCCAATAAAAGTCCCAACCAACCAATTACAGCAAAAAAAGTAGGTTGATTTGTTTACCTAGAGAAATAGGGCTACCTTTCGCCAAAAAAAAAGACATGCTAGATTCCATCATAAAAAAGGGGATACCATTTGGGATGCTAATGGCTTTGGCCGGAGTGGCTGTCGATGTTTACTTACAAGGCGTATTGGATTATAAGTTCAACTCGCTTAAGTTTGTAGCGATTAGTGTGGGTGGGGGCATTTTGATGGGGG
This sequence comes from Saprospiraceae bacterium, assembly GCA_027009605.1. Classification (GTDB taxonomy): domain Bacteria; phylum Bacteroidota; class Bacteroidia; order Chitinophagales; family Saprospiraceae; genus HyVt-613. The sequence continues at coordinate 15,979 of JALVCY010000081.1, read as the reverse complement.
TGATTCTCCATTTTCTTAGCCGGAAAGGGAAGTAGGGCTTTTTATGCCTGCGGGGTTCAATTTGTCCTTCGGACGTTCATCTGCCTTCGGCGTTCAATTTGTGCTTCGCACGTTCAATGCCTTCGGCGTTCAAGGAGTACGTTCTTTTGGCTGCCTTCCCGTTATACCGTTACACCGTTGAGTTTACTCCTAAAAGTATTCTGATGCGAAACTGCCAAATTTTATTCTGTTTGGGAATTTTGTTCAATCGTTGAGTCTGCTCTGAAAAGTCGTATGTAGTGGTTTGCTCTTGGCTTCCCAAAATTATATTTGGCTAATATGGCCTAATGCAGCGGGGTGTCGCTCCTAGGGAGCTTGATATCCCTACTATTATTTATCTTACAAAGATATCGCCACGATGGGGCTTTGAACGGAATAGCTGTGTAACGGTTTAACGGTGAACCTGCTCCGAAAAGTCCACTCCGCCAGAAATTAAAGCAATGAACAAAATTTTATTTGGTTTACCATAAGTCTCCCTTCTTAGGGAGATTTAGTGGGTTAAAATAAAAGAGAAAACCAAATAAAATTTTGTGGGCTCAAGAACAAACTACTGCTTTTGACTTTTCGGAGTAAGCCCACCGTTACACCGTTACACCGTTATTTACGGCTCAATGGGATGGCCACTCCTGCTTTGAACACGAAGGAATTATTTCTATTTTTAGGGGTTAAATTTACGCCTTGGAGTGCCGGTACAGTGACTAAGTCCGTTAATCCGGCTTGATATCTACCTTCCAAAATCAAGTCTCCAAATCCTATATCAACACGCATTCCTGCCCCACCGATAGCACTAAATTCTGTTTTGCGAAAGCCAATATTATTGATAGGAATACGCACTAATTGAGTGCCCAAGATGCCCACACCCAATTGACTATTCAAATAACCGGAAAGGGCGGCTCCTCCCAATAGATAAGCACCCACCGGCCCTTGTCCCAAATCCACTTGCAAGAGAACGGGAATTTCATAGTACTTACTTTTTAGGTTGGCGGTCAAATTAAAAGGAATATCTTGTGTTTTTTCAAACTGTGAAGGATCAATCTTTACGGCATAGTTTCTGACCATATAATTAGCTTCCGTGCGCACGCTCAAAGCGCCATAAAGCGGTACGGTGGCAAAGGCGCCTACAGTTGTTCCTGTTCCCCGATTGATGTTTAACACACCTAAATCCTTGGTCAAAGGAATATTAAATTGACTGGAATTAATCCCGCCGGCTAGGCCGATTTTCACTTGCGCTTGCGCTTGCGCTTGAAAGGCTAATAAGATGATAGCGGCGATGAATGCATTTCTTAGATTTTTCATTTGTCTTTGCTTTTTCAGGATGTTTGTATCCTGTATGAACGATGGTGTTAGTTGACTAACAATTGATAGGGCAAAGAAAAGGCAGGTAAATGTTAAGAGTAGTTAAGACTTTCTTAGGTTTTTTTTAAATATGATGAATTTTGCTTAATTCTGTTAATTTTTGTCTAAATGAAGCGTTAATCAATTATATTAACGGTGTAGCAGTACAACGGTTTAACGGCTAGGCAGCGATGGAGCGCCGCAGGTACAACACCTTTGTAACTGCCAAATATCAAATAATGAAGTAAAATCCAAATCAAAAACCCATATCCCTCAACTAGCGAAGCTTGCGAGCGATTCAACTTCTTCAACTTCTTCAACTAAAAACCAAACAGAATTCCAAATATCCAAGCCAGAAGTAAAATCCAAATCAAAACCCATATCTCTCAACTAGCGAAGCGAATCAACTAGCGCAGCGAATCAACTTATTCAACTCTCTCAACGAACAGAATATCGAATACAGAATCCGAATGTCGAATAATGAAGTACTAACCCCAACAAAAACCCAATTCGTCTCAACCTGCGAAGCTCTCAACCTCGATGTCCGGAGGACGAGTTCTCAACCCAGAGAGCCGTAGGCGAACGCCTCAACTTCTTCAACTAGCGAAGCGAATCAACTTATTCAACTCTCTCAACGAACAGAATATCGAATACAGAATCCGAATGTCGAATAATGAAGTAAAATCCCAGTCAAAAACCCACATCGTCTCAACCTGCGAAGCTCTCAACCTCGATGTCCGGAGGACGAGTTCTCAACCCAGAGAGCCGTAGGCGAACGTCTCAACCTTTCTCTACCCGCTATCGTTTATCCAACTCAATAATCACAAAAGTCCCGGCTTTACCATTCAAATCACATTCCAAGCTGGTCGTTTTGCCGGATTTATAGCGTACGTTGGTGGCTTGATCATCCCCAATTACCGCTTCAAACTTATCCAAATACCGACTGGCACGACTGGCATTTAAGGCTTGATTAGCCGCCGTAAAGTCTATCGCTTCCTTGGTCACCAAGATGGCTATCCGGTCTCGAGAACCCAAATCATCCGCTTTCATGGAATAATCCTTTGGGAATAAACGTGTGCCGGTAATCCCACAATAAGGCGAATGCTTTTTGGTATAGGGGAATAGCACATAACTAGACCCGTCCGTCTCCTGCCCAAATACGTATATATAACACTCGATGCTGTTGGCGACCGCAATTTTAAACTTGTCCCCCTTCTGAATCGGGTGATCCGTGGCAAAAACCTTCCCATGCTTTTGATGCAATGGGATAAACTCCTTGGTCTTGACATTAACCAGGCCAAATTCTACCGCCAATTTATTGGGGTCAAAATTCGGGTCTTTGGCCTTACCCATTGGATATAATCCATAAGCTTCTTTCGTAAAATGGGCAAAATCATCATATCTAATCCAAGCCACTCCATTATTTCCCCATTGCGGCCCCCAACTATTCATTATTTGAAAAGCCCCCCCGGCTTTGTTATCGTCATAGCCTATCACACACATCGCATGTCCGCCAAATCCGCGCATACTATAGTCGTTTCTAGTCGGTATCCACACATCTCGCCCACGCATTTGCTCCATAAAGCTTCCGCCCACCATCGCACCAATCACTACCGGTGCGCCTTGGGCTAAGTTCTGCTTGATGGCCTTTAAGTCTGTATCATACCGATCGGCTCCGACTGTCAACCGGTTGTAGCCCTTAATTCTGTACTGCGAAGCCTGCTGCAAATCAGCACGACTGGGCGCATTGGCGCAAGTCCGCTCATCGTAAGGGAATTCCCGCAAGGGCAAATCTCCATATTGGTGCAAGACCTTCATAGCATTGACCATATAAGCTCCTTGACACCCTTGCAAAGCTATTTGATTGTACAAAAAAGAAGGACTGAATACCACACTATTGGGATCGGCTCCGGTCGCCCTTGCGTGCAAAATAGTACGGGCTCCATAAGAAGATGCCCAGCCTACACACGAACCTTGACGGCCTTGAAAACCGCGCTTTGGGGCATATTGCAGCAAAGAAGTAGCCGATGGCAAGGTATTCCCATAACCTTCCGCCAAGGGTTCATAGACTTCGGCTTTGTCGTAATGCTTTTCATCTAATTCGGCTCCTTCAAAATACGAGGTATTGTTATCACTAGGCCCGACACCACCGCCTCCATTCAACATCTGCTGTCCACCTAAGAAAAAATACCAGACTGCTCCGGCAGCCAAGAGTAACATAATGGTCTTTTTGCCACCACCGCCTCTAAACAACATCATTAAAATCATCGGCAGAAAACCGCCAATACCGCCTCCGCCTCCACCGGGACGGCGACGCCTATTGTCGTAATAATCTCTTTCCCGTTTTTTCCGCGGATCTTCGGGGTCTTTTTCCATTCTGATTGGCATAAGAACTTATTTTTTTTGCGAAAGCTTGGCTTTCTTGGTTGACTAATTTTTTTTTAATGTTTTCCGGGGCTTATTGTTTTTTTCTTTGATTGTTTTTCTTGCGAAAAACTTTTACCTAAACGTTTTTTTCTTGCGAAAAACTTTTTTGCCCAAACGTTTTTTCTTGCGAAAAACGTTTGGGGGGCGAACACAAGGTTCGCCCCTACGAGCCGCCGCCCAAAATTAATGGTAATCCACCATCTTTGCCACTACCAATCACAATTACTTTGGAATTGGGGGATTCCGATAATTTTATGGTGGCATCTATCCCCTTGTATTTCAATATCTTATCGGTCAAACCGGCACTCAATATTTGGTTGGCTTTGGCCTTGGCTTGCGCCTGAATGATGACTCTTTCCACTCCTTCTGTAACCTGAATTCGTACTCCAAAGAATCATTTTCTCGTTTTGTTAGTACGTACTAAATCAGCACGCAAAGCAAATATATCAAAGTATTGGGAAAACAAAGGTATTTTTATCACTAACTTTCCAAAGTTGAGTTGACTCCTAGAAGTATTCTGATGTAAAACCACCATATTTTATTCTATTCGGAATTTTGTTCAATTGTACAACTGTTCAACTGAAAGCACTGATAACCAACTAGTTATGAGAGCCGACTGAACGATTGAACAATGAGTCCGCCCCGAAAAGCCCATGCGGCCAAATATCAAAGCTTTGAACAAAATTTTGTGGCACCAAGAGCAAATTGCTAGCTCTAATTGCCCGTGGCGCAAACTCGCTTCGCTCTTTGCTACCTAGCCAAATAAATTTGGCTACTACCATAAAAAAACAGCCAACTGACGAATCAATTGGCTGTTTTTTACATTTTGCGAAAGCAGATACTTAGAATATTTTGTTATACTTCAAGTAGTATCCACCGGTCATGCTGGCCCGTTTTCCTAATTCACCGGCAGCGGCTCCACCATAGACACCATCTTCATTTCTGTCCACATTGACATCAATATCGTGGTCATAGAATAGCTCGCCCATGAAGGAAAGAGATAAGTTCTTGGTAATTGCCAAATCCAAAGCATGCCCCCAAAGGACGTCAATATTTTGTGGATTGTGCAAATAGTTAGAGAACAAATCCAAAGTAGTGGAATAAGACACCTTGTCATTCCAGAACTTATTCAAATATTTGGCTTGTAGGTTCGCACCGGCTTGAAAGAACATATTTTCATAGCCTTTAGAAGGATCATTTTCGTCTTTCAACTGTGTACCATGGATGCCCAAGTTGGCGATATCATCATCAGCCACATAAATCATCTTAATACCAATCGGTGCAAAAAATACAGAGAAATGGGTATTGGGCTTATAGTCCAATCCGGGAGAAAGGGTGATTCTAGCAGGAGAAAAAAGCTTAGCCAAAGGTTTCTCCAGGTTTTCGCCGGCAAGATAATTGTTTTGATAAGTAGGCAACAACAAAGTCTCTACCCCTAAATCTATAGCGCCAAATAATTTTTCTTTGATTTGGTGACCATACCTTGAATTAAGCCGAAGCACATCTAGGTTTTTTTGGTATTTGGTTGTGTTACCAATCTTCAAGCTCTGAACAGCCAACTGAAATGTCAACCCATTATCCCAAAAGTTTTTGCCTTGCTTTAGGTTAAAAAAGAAAGTACCCAAACCGCCAATTCCAAATTTATTATCACCGGCTCCGACTCTAGGATTAATCAGTCTAAGACCCGTCAAATCGAAACCAATTCCACCGCCTTTATTCCAGCCATCTTTAGCTTCTTTCGCAGCCAATTTGTTCACTTCCTTGAGGCGTTTGTCATCTGCTTGCGCAAAAAGCAAGACACCTGAAAAAAGGACCCACATTACAAGTAAGATTTTTTTAGTCATTGTTGAGTTTATTTTAGTTTAACAATGTCACAAAGGTACATGAATTTGGGAATTATTGCATATAAAACAAAAAAAGAGATAGCGCAACCACGCGCTACCTCAGCCCTAACCAAATAAAACCAAATAATATTATTCGTTTCTTTAGCAAAAAAGCGAGAATACTTTTTATTTGCTACTTGACTGCAAATATAAAATAAAATTTGCTAATTATCCACTTTTGCAAAAATTTAGATACACTTCTTGCCTTAAGCCAAACAATAAATTTTTTCGATTTCAAACAATTCTTTGGCAAATCACCCAATTAAGCGGCAATTATTCTGCAAAATCCCGGAATACTTGCTATTTCTAGCAAATAAAAGTTTAACATTTTTTTGTAGAAGAAATAAACTCTACGACCCGGTTTCCCAGCCAAAAATCGCTTTTTTTCTTGTCCGGAAAGCCGACATGTCCCCCGTTTTTTGTCACTTCCAAGTAGAAGTTGGGATGTTTTTCCGCAAGGTGTGCCGGCGAACAGGCAGGAGTCAAAAACGGATCATTTTGGGCATTAATCAATAAAGTGGGCACTGCGACCCCGGCCACGTGGTTGCCGGAAGAAGCTTTCCGATAAAAATCATCCGCATTGGCATAACCGTTGACCGGAGCGGAAAAGAACTCGTCAAAATCTCGCCATCTTTTTACTTCTTTGAGTTTGTCCGGGTTGATACGTCCGGGAAACTGCCGGGCTTTGTGTATGATTTTTTTATATAGCTTCCGCTTAAATTTATTGCGATAAAGTATGTTGTCCCAACGATCCAACTTGTCGGCGCATTCCCCCAAATTGCAAGGGGTCGATATCGCTACGCCATGGGTGACGATTTTGGGCAACTCCTCCCCTTTTCTGCCCAAATAATTCAATACGATACTGCCTCCCATACTGAAGCCCACTAAAACCGCTTGCCCATACCCTTTTTGCGGAAGCGTATCCATCACTTCCGACAAATCCCCGATTTCGCCATGCTCGTACAGCCGGAAGGCCTTGTTCATCTCTCCACTGCACGAACGGGCATTCCATGCCAAAATATCCCACCCCCTGTCGTGTAAAAACGTAGCCATTTTACGCAAGTATTTTCGCTGACTATTCCCTTCTAATCCATGTATCAAAACCGCTACCTTGGGATGCCCCGCCCTTAGCCAATCTAAATCTACAAAGTCTCCATCGCTTAACGTAAAACGCTGACGCTCATAGGCTAAGCGCCCGGCCTTGTCTTCCATACTAGGCAAAATGGTCTGAATGTGACCGTTGAATAGATAAACCGGCGGGCCGGGATAGGTGGATTGTTTTATGATGGGCATGGTGGGTGGATGGGTTTATTATGTTCAATTGTTGTTGAGTTTACTCCTAAAAGTATTTTGATGCAAAACTAGCAAATTTTATTCTATTTGGGAATTTTGTTCAATCGTTCAACTGTTGAGTTTACTCCGAAAAGTCGAGAGTAGTGGTTTGCTCTTGAGTCCACAAAATTTTATTCTGTTTGGGGATTTTGTTCAATCGTTCAACTGTTCAACTGTTCAACTGTTCAATCGAAGGTGCTGGAAATCAACTAGTTATAAGCAATCAGTTGAACGATTGAACGCTTGAACAAGACTTCAAACGGATTTAAATTGGGGGGGGTGATAAATGAATACTTTTTGACACAAACTCTTTGGTAAAAATGATTTGGGGCAAATATGGACGGGGATATTCGGGCATATTCGGGCGTATGCGGGCATATTCGGGCATATCGGGCATATCGGGCATATTTGGGCATATCGGGCATATGCGGGCATATCGGGCATATTCGGGCATATCGGGCATATCGGGCATATGCGGACATATGCGGGCGAACACAAGGTTCGCCCCTACGGGGTGATGTCCTTTGTCCAAACCTGTTTGCCGTCGGAATCATAAATGGTAATGTTCATTACCCGCTTTTTTCGGGGGCCCTTGAATGTCAACATGGCAAAATTGTTTTTCAAATAGACCGTACCTTCGACTAAATGATCATTTTGTTCCGTTATTTTATTGGGTGTACCCGCCGTCAAAGAAGAGGCTGTCAGGTCATAGACCATATTCCCTGCCTTATTCTTATAGGCCGACAACTCCGTAAAATGCCGGTCACCGGACAAGAAAACCACGCCTTTGATATTTTCCTTTTCGATTAACTCCAATAATCGCTTGCGCTCTTCGGGAAATAAATGGATGTAATTTTCATAAACGGGCGCAGTATTTAAGACTTGGCCACCCGCCATGATGATTTTAAAGGGAGCCTGACTCTCCGCCAAGCGGCTAATCAGCCATTGCAATTGCTCTTCCCCAAACATCTGCCGCTTTCCGGTCTTTCTCGTATTGGCCGACCGGTAATAGCGATTGTCCAATCCAAAAAACTCTATGTCATTAAACTTAAAGTTGGAGATAACACTTGGATGGCCGTTAATCCCATAGGTTTGATTGCCCCAAAACAGCTTAAATGTCCGCAGAGCCAACTCCTTTAACACCGAGCTTCCGTCCAAATCATTAGGGCCGAAATCATGGTCATCCCATATCGCATATTGATGAGTCGAAGCCAACAAAGGCTGCATTTCCGGAAGGGAACGGGTGTGCGTATAACGGTGATAAAAACCCGTTTCCGAAAAATCTCCTTCCCGTGTATAAACATTGTCCCCCAACCACAACATCACATCCGGACGCTTCTCATGTATCGACGTAAATATCTCATAATGAGAGCCATACGGCCGACCGGGGCGATCATATTCGGGCTCATTCACATAGGCACAACTGCCCACCGCTACCGTAAAATCCGGTGGATCGTGTCTCCATTGCCACAATTCCTGAGACTGAAATTCGGTGGGATAAGGGCGCGGTACCGGGATATTGTTGATTCGTAATTCGTACTCATAACGGTGTCCTTGTTGGACTTCATCAGCGATTAATTTGGCAGTAAAAGCCCCGGCTTTAGAAGTCATGACCGAAGCCGTATGAAAGACTTTGGCACGGTTGGTTCCCTTAATCCAATAATCAAAGGACACTTCGGCCGATTCCTTAGTTTGTACCCAAAGGAGGACTTCCCGCATGGTGCTGTACCCGACCATGGGACCGGATTGTAGGAGATTCGCTTGCGCAAAAATGGAATTTGCTGCCAATAATAGTAGGACAAATTGAATGACTTTCATGGTGCATTATTTTGGTGCGCCGTAAAGGTACAAAATGTCTTTTAGAACTGTGGGGCTGTTATGGACAAATTGTTGGTTGGGACGGTCATAGGGACGCACGACCGTGCGTCCCTACGGCTGTCCAAATTATTCGATAATAAAGCTCTTGACACCAAATTGACCATCCATATTCAATTTTAGAATATACATTCCCGGTGCCAAGCCCCGCACATCGACCGAAGATTGATGGGCGGTGGACCGGACAATCAATTCTCCCAACATGTTGTAAATCAATATCTTATCTATTGGCTTATTGCTTTTTGTCGAAAGATAAATGATGTCATGAGCCGGATTGGGTCGAATGGATATTTCCTCCCGGTCAACATCCACCGTCTGTACAGGAATGGCTGTCACCATGGTATTCGTCGTCGTATTCGTAATGACGGGCTCATTGAAATCAAAAACAATGTAGGCGGTATTTTTAATTTCGGTGTAGTCAGCCAGCCCGGGTTGGGGTCTGATTTCATAAGTGACGAAGCCATGGCTTTCCGGTTCGTTGTGGGTACTATCCGCAAGCCCTATATTTTTAAATAAAAATTCAACAGCTTGCCCATCTAGGGTGGTTTGCACCGGAAAACTACTATTAACTATGCGTAAGGTGCTGATGTCCAAATCCGCATCCACCGTATCTCGAATAGTAATGTCAATAGCTTCCGCATTTCCGGTATTTTGAAAACGAATGGTGTAGGTTAGCTTTTGATCGTGGAGGGTGTAGTGCTCGTCTCTTTGGCCATTTGGCATGACTTGTTTGTCGTTGGGGTCAAAGGAGCATTTGACCACGGCATCAAAAACATCACTGGATAAAAGGATATCCGTACCTGCCGAATCACGATATGTCTCAAATGAAAAATGAATAGGCTCATCGCTACTGTTTTCATCAGGCATCAAGAAAGGCAGGTTGATTTCATTTACCTGAAAAGGATAAACCGAATCAAAATAAATCGTCACTTGGCGAGAAGCCGTATCTTCTTCAAGCGACGGGTAAAAATTATTTATAAAGGTGACTTTAGAATCGTAGGTCAGCACTATTTTGCCGGTTTCCATAAAACTCCCTTTATTGCCATAATATAATTCTATTGGATGAACCGTATTGCAGCGAGGAACAAGGGATGGAGCTACAAAAAATTGATGACTAGGATTTTTCGGAAAAAGCCCGAAGTGCTTGTTATGATTTTGGGAGATACTATCCGGAAAAAAGGTTTGGGTGTAGGAAGCAGAATCAGTTGTTAGCAACCATTCATCATCGGGCATCCAAGAAAAGTTGTAAATACTTCCGCTATCACATTGCTGAAAATATAGTCCACTTGAATTGGTCAAGTTGATGTGATTTAGGTTGGTAAAAATTACTTTTTGATTCGGGATGCCCCATTCTAAAGAATCTTGAATTTTGTTTTGATTAGCATCGAAGAAAATAGTCCCGGTGATGGACTGAAAGTCACAGTTTAACTCATCTTCATTATTGCAGCCATTGGCATTATTAGAAATAGTGAGTGTCTCTTCATATTTGCTTGCGCAAATGGGTGGGATGCCGCATGCTGACAAATGGTTATTGTGCTGGATAAATACCTCGTTGGCGCGTAAATCAGGATTCAAGTCATACAGATTTGTTAGCGAATGATTTCCAATAATAGTCAAAATATCAACGGAGTCAATTTGGCTTAATGGAGAAATATCCGTTAGCTTAGAATTTCCAATCCAAATGGGCGTACCCGAGCCTAAAGTACCACGATTCCCAAGATTCAGATGCCCACCCACCTTAGATAAATTTTGAATACCATTCAGCCTGACCATATTGGCATTGGCTGTAATTTCTAAATTTTTCCCGACACTGACTAAGCTTTCAAGCCCTTGTAAATCAACAAGTTGTGGATTTCCATGTTGGTGAAAAAAGCTAGCACCAATAACTGGAAAGGTAACCACTTCGCCGATAGTAAGACTTCCACCAACCTTAGTAATATTATGCAGTGGTGTTAAATCGGCCAACAATCCATTTCCGGAAACGGATAAATCACCTGCTACATATTGAATATTATTCAGGCCATCTAAACCGGTCAAATCATCTAAATCAATGATTTCTAAATCTCCATGGATGCTATCCAAAAAGCTTAATTTGGAGAGGTCACTTAAGGCCGGCTTCCAATTATCATAGGAATTAAAATAATAACTCCCCAGCTTTACACCACCGCCAATAAATTTGACATTTAGTGTGCTAAGCGATTGGATGGTATTATTACAAAGAATAAAATCTTTGCCAATAGAATCTAAACTGCTCAGCCCTGCAAAATCATTTAATTGAGAGATACCTTCCACGTGAAAAGAGCCCCCGATTTTCTCTAAGCTTGACAGTCCATTAAAACTCTGCAACTGTGCATTAGGATTCCAATCAAATTGTGTTTTGTAGAGACTATATTTAACTAATTCTCCGGCAATAAAATCGTTGGTGATTTGATGAAGATTTTCCAAACCGGAGAAATCCACTAATGAAGAATCGTTGACCACTTTAAAAGTACCTATTTGTTGCACATTTTCCAGCCCTGTAAAGTTTTCGATGTTTGATTTCATAACAGCAAGTGAAGCCGGAAAATGGACGTATCCCGGGACTTCATAGTAGCCCCGATTTGAAGTTTGCCTGAGATTTCAACTAAGTTATTTAAGCCGGTAAAATTGTGCAAACTAGGGCAAGATTCGATTTGGAGTGTTTGGATGGATGTAAGCTGGTTTAAGCCTGAAAAAGATTGTAATTGTGGGCAATCCAAGGCTTTAATAATTTTTAGGTTATTGACACCTGACAAACCCGAAAAGTCTTTGATTTTGCTGTTGCCGAAAGAGCCTTGAATTCCGGGTTGATAGAGTAAAAATTTTCCAAGAACTACGGAATGCAGGCTACTCAACTGATCTAAACCATCAAAATTAATGGTTTCTTCACATCGGAGTAGTTGTATTCCTTTAGCACTTTTCAAGCCGGACAAGCCGGTAAAATCTGTAAAATTCACATTATTGGCATAGAGCGTGCCGTTAATCGTGTCTAAGCTTTCAAGACCTTCAAAGGATATGGAAGTTTTCGGGAAACCGAAAAAAGATAAATCCGGAGTCCCGATATAACTCCCCACAACAAAATCGCCCCCAATATATTTAAGATTTTCCAAGCCTGAAAAGTCAATCAAAGGGGTACGACCTGTTATAAAGGAACCGTTTACTCTTTCGACCATCTGAAGCCCTGCTAGGTTGGTAATGGAATCGCCGAGCAACTCAAGACTTCCGTCTATGGTTGTACAGCTAGGGAAATTAATGGAGAAGCTATCAATTTGCCCTTGGGTATAAAAAGAAATCCCGGGGCATTGCGCTATGCCAATGTGACTTAGGCTAAGCACAAGAATAATTAGAGCGTAGTATTTTTTCATTTTTATAGTTTTAAAAGATAATACACAAACATATAGGAGCTCGAATACAATAAAAAATACATATTTTTCGACTTGTAGAGTTCTTTTTTTAGATTTACGTGACAAAAAAAGCTACAACTATCTCATTATCAGGCGGTTGTGATTGGGCAAATATTCCAATTGTAGGTTTTTCCTAGTTCCAAGACCTTTAAAATAATCTACTACAACAGGGTGCCCCAACCGGTAGTCGAATTTAAGTTTTGCCTATTACTAAGCCATATAAGTACCCAAACCGACGCAAACAGAATAATAAAAAAACTTTTCGGATTTTTAGCAAAAAGTAGTACCTTGTGGCGCATATATGGCTCTATGCATCTTAGGGTCACATCAACCGTCAGTATAAACCGGATAAACCACAAAAAATGCACTACTACAGTCTAGGCAAAATCCCTAAAAAGCGACATGTTCAGTTTCGAGATGAAGCCGGTCGTTTGTATCAAGAAGAGCTATTTTCTACGGAGGGGTTTGGTGACATCTACTCTTTGATCTATCACCTTCACCCACCGACCAAGATGATACAAGTCGGCACTCCTTATTCAGTGGCTCCCAAAATCGTCCAAGACCATCAACTCAATGCCCGACGCTTGCGCGGAATGAAGATTAAACCCGAAGATGACTATATGGACAGCCGTAAACCGGTTATGGTGAACCCGGACATCAAAATTGTTTTGGCAGCTCCCCGGCACGGCACCCAAGATTACTTTTATAAAAATGCCGATGCGGATGAGATTATTTTTATTCATAAGGGCAGCGGGATAGTAAAATCTGTCTATGGCCATTTGCCCTTTGGCTATGGGGATTATATTGTGATTCCGCGGGGGACGGTCTATCAAATTGAATTTGATGACACTGACAACCGGCTCCTAATTTTAGAGTCCACCGGTGCCGTCAAGACGCCAAGGCGGTATCGCGGAGATCAAGGGCAATTGTTGGAGCACTCTCCATTTTGTGAAAGAGATATCCGCAAGCCGCAAGACTTAAAGGCCATCGACCAAAAGGGAGAATTCAAGATTTTTGTCAAAAGACAGGACATGATGTATCCGTTTGTTTATGCCTATCATCCTTTTGATGCTGTGGGTTGGGATGGATATTGCTATCCTTATATTTTTTCGATTCATGATTTTGAGCCGATTACCGGAAGAGTCCATCAACCGCCACCGGTGCACCAGACATTTGAAGGCAACAACTACGTGATATGTTCCTTTGTACCAAGGCTTTATGACTATCATCCTGAAGCCATTCCCGCCCCCTATCACCACAGCAATATCGACACGGATGAAGTGCTTTATTATGTGGACGGGGACTTTATGAGCCGTAATGATGTAGAAAAAGCAATGCTCACTCTCCATCCTATGGGAATGCCGCACGGGCCCCACCCCGGAGCCATTGAGCGGAGTATCGGCAAGAAAGAAACCAATGAGCTGGCCGTTATGGTAGATACCTTCCGGCCGCTTCTCCTTACGGAACATGCTTTTGAGATTGCGGACGAAGATTATTTTAAGTCTTGGCTTTGATGTTTTCTTGGAGTCCCTTTGACCTTTAACCCTTAACCTTGACAACCTTTAACCTAAAAAAAAAATGACACGAGCAGATACTTTTCCAATTAATGGCACCGACTATGTTGAATTTTACGTAGGAAATGCCAAACAATCCGCCCTCTACTATCAAGCCGGATTTGGCTTTAAACTCATCGCTTATCGCGGCCCGCTGACCGGTGTAGCGGATCGAGAATCTTATGTTTTGCAGCAAGGCAAAGTTAGATTTGTATTGACTTCTGCCCTATCCGATGATCACGAAATAGCCAGGCACGTTACCAAACACGGGGACGGTGTTAAAGACTTAGCACTCTGGGTGGATGATGCCAAAAAATCATTTGAAGTGGCTGTTTCCAGGGGAGCTGAAATTGCTTATGAGCCTTATACGCTGACGGATTCACACGGCTCTGTTACCTTGGCTGCTATCAAAACTTACGGAGAGACGATCCATACTTTTGTCGAAAGACACCAATACAATGGCGTTTTCTTACCCGGTTACGAGCCCAAAGAAAGCCCTAGAGAAGATGCTTCCTGCGGCTTCAAAGTCATTGACCACTGTGTCGGCAATGTCGGCTGGGGAGAAATGGATAAATGGGCCGGCTTCTACCAAAAAGTGATGGGATTTAACCTACTCATCACCTTCGATGACAAGGATATTTCTACCAAATACACGGCTCTGATGAGCAAGGTAGTGACCAATAGCAACGGCAACGGATACATCAAATTTCCCATCAACGAACCCGCCAAAGGGCTCAAAAAATCACAAATCGAAGAGTATTTGGACTTTTATAAGGGGCCGGGCGTGCAACACATTGCCTTGTTGACGGATGACATTATTGATACCGTCAGCCGCTTGCGCAAAAATGGTATTGAGTTCCTTTATGTGCCGGACACTTATTATGATACCGTCACAGACCGGGTGGGTGAAATCGAAGAAGATATGGAGGAATTAAAGAAATTAAATATTCTTGTGGACAGGGATAATGAAGGTTATTTGTTGCAGCTATTCACCAAACCGGTCATGAATCGTCCCACCGTTTTCTTTGAAATAATCCAGCGAAAAGGAGCCGAGTCTTTTGGGAAAGGCAACTTCCAAGCCTTGTTTGAATCTATCGAACGAGAACAGGCGCTTCGGGGGACGCTTTGAAAACAGTTACCGACGTTTCACTTACTCAAGTCTCAGGACTAAAAAAATGTCCAAAAAGAGATGAATGATGAATAAAGTTTAACTTATTGACAATCAACAGCTTAGTGAATTCTTAGCGGCCACTTCGTGTACTTAGTGGTTAGGCATTACATTTTTCCTTGCCACTAAGTTTACACCAAGCACTGCTACAAATTCTTGGCTTTGGACTGCCCCAACTTGAGTCACTAAATTCCTGAAATGCTAAACAAATACAAATCCATCATCTGGGACTGGAACGGAACCTTGCTCAATGACGTCGATACCTGTGTGCAAATCATCAATAGTTTGCTCCAACAACACAACGGCAAACCACTCTCTAAAAATAAATACCAAGACACTTTTGGCTTCCCAATTGCGGACTACTATCGCCGAATCGGTATCTCTTTCGAGAAAGAATCTTTTGAAGAATTGACCCAAAAATTCATGGGAGAATACACGCGTCGGGTCAAATCTTGCGCCCTTCATGACAGGACTTTGCCTACCTTGACCGCCTTACGGCAAAAAGCAAAAGATCAATTTATTTTAACTGCGGCACATAAGGATAATGTCCTTGATTTACTCGACCACTACGGCATCCGGCACTATTTCAAGGACATTGAAGGATTGGATAATTTTAGAGCCGAAAGCAAGGTTGAACGGGGACACCAACTGCTTAAAAACAACAATATCGACCCCAAAAAAGCCGTGTTAATTGGTGATACTATTCATGATTATCATGTGGCCATGGAAATTGGAGTGGACTGTATCTTGGTCGCCGACGGCCATCAATCGCTCCAACGTCTTCGGGACAAAACTAACCATAAGACTCCGGTTATCAGTAATTTAGATAGGCTTATTGGGGATTGATTACTTCTTAACTTCTCCACTCTTAATTCTGCATTCTTAACTCTTAATTTCTGTTGGGGCATGACGGATTGAAGAGTTAAGATATACGATTTTTGAAGT
>JALVCY010000080.1 GCA_027009605.1 Saprospiraceae bacterium | reverse complement strand
GGCTTTTCCATTTTCAAAACGGAACACATCAAAAGCCACCTTCGGCCCCATAAAATCGTAGTCCGTCTGCGCCACTACATAATCGCCGTCTTGGAAAGAACGAACCACTTTAGCCTTCTTGACCAAGCCGGATTTGACAAGACCAAGCAATGGTTCTTGCCCGTCCGCTACCATCGGATTGTGCTGAATATACTGCTCCTTACTTACGTAATTTTCAACCGCTTTGGTATCCTTGGAAGCCAGGCCGGATAATAATTCAATGGCTTTCTGTTGGTTGGTTAAAGTCGTAGTTTTCATTTTTTTTTCGCTTTTAGAAGTTGAAGAATGGGTGGGGCTTGGTGCCGTACACGAAGCCAAGGTGAGCGCCAAAAGGACACTCCAAAAATTTATTTTTTTCATGATTTAATTTTTGGTAACTGTTTAGCTAGGACTATTTTGGTCAAAAAATGCCCTTTTTGCGCCTGTTTTTGCTAAAATTTTTTCACGTAGCCCAGCTACGCTTCAAAAATTGTAGCTTCAACACCCACAAAAATGCCTATTTTTTGCCTTAAAATAGGGGCAACTAAATAGTTACAATTTTTGTTAATTGATACCACAAAGGTCGCCGGCATCCTGATCCTACAAAAGGTTAATGCTCCACAAAAAAGGTTAATCTTGACAAGAAATTATTCACTGAATGGACAAAACAAAAGCCTTTGGCGTAAGCCCGACATGCTTCTTAAAAAACTTCGTAAAATTTGTAACTTCTTCAAAACCAACAAGATAGGCTATTTCACTGATGTTTTTCTCTTGGTCTAGCAGATGTTTTTTAGCCTTTAGGATGGCCATTTGATCAATGAATTCTTTGGCGGTGGATTGGGTTAATATTTTACAAGCGGCATTTAGACGGCGATAGGATACTTGCAGATAATGGCAATAATCCTTGACATTTCTTGATTCCGAAATCCGCTCTTCAATCATCCTTTGAAACCGAATAAACAACTCCTTGTCAGATGCACGGGCACTGGTTTCCTCCTTGATGGCATGGGATTGAATTTTTAATAATAAAGTGCGAAGCAAGTTTTGCAAAATAGCCGGTTTCACCTTTGATTCGGGCAACCGGTACTCCTTATAAAGATAATCAATCAACGACAAAAAAGTCTCATAACGCTCCTCGCCTTCCAAAGGAATCACCGGCTGATACAAACTCGAATTATACGGATAGGCATAGGAAATATCACGGAATATAATTTGATTATGATACAAAAATTCTTCCGTAAAAAGCAACAAGAATCCATCTACTTTTGCATAGTCCAACCAGGCATTCACCTGATCTTTGCCCACAAATAAAATATTCCTTTCCCGGTACTCATAGGTCTTAAAATCAATGCTGTGCCGGCCGCGCCCTTCCGTAATAAATGCCATCGCATAAAAGCGGACTCGATGCGCTTTAGAGATTTTGGACTCCGGATTCTCCTTAAAGAATTGACTCAACCGGATGATTTCAAAACCTTCTTTCACATCCTTGCGGAAAAAATATTCTTGGATGGGTTTGGACATTTTGCTTAATTGAAACTCCACGACGGAGTGGACTGATTTTGGACAAAGTTAGGTGATTTTTTGGATTGTTTGGTTTTGGTAGTTGGCTATGTTTTGAAGTCTAAACTCCATTTTTACCGGTCACCTTTTAAAGCCTAGTCATTCTCTTGGGGACGCAGTCGGAGTTTGTCCCCATTTGACCGATAATTTGTACTGGGCGTAAGTTTTCGGGAAAAAATGCGGCTAAAGCCGGCTTCCCACTTAGCTTTGATCCGTCAGCTAAAGCAGACGGTAAAAACTAAAAATTGATATTCCGGAAAAAGTCCAAATTCCTTGACTTTAGCCTGCTCTACTGTAAATTTTAACCGCCGAAGCAGAGGTAAAACTATTGGGACTTTTGTATTTTTTGCCGTTGGTTGTACTTTACCGTTGGTTTTAACCAACGGACAGAAAGCAAGCCTATCAGGGGCTTTAGCCCCATTGACTGGCTAAATAAAAATAGAAAAAATGCGGCTAAAGTCTAGTAAGTGCTAATTTTTTAAGTCAAGTTACCTTGGTATTAATCGAAAAGTAAGGGATAAAACCCGACTGCGCCCTTCTCTTGGTCTCTAAGCTCCCTTTAGCTGCAAGAAATTGCATCAAAATCCATAAGGAATCAGCGTCCAATTTAATAATTTAGGATAGGGCATATAAAAAAGTACCGCTATGATAGAATAACTGTAAAACAATATTGAAAACCATTTTACATAATTTCTCGTCAGTTCATCTGAGTGAAACTGTTTGAATATGGTGATTTCCAAAATCCAAGAAAAGGTATATAAGATATTTAAATTTATAGCAATGAGCATGTAAATTAAAGGCATCGTAACATAACCAAACAAAAAGAAACTTAAATTGCCCACAATAAACATTACAAAATTATATAGGATTCTCCGCATTTCCCACCAAATCAGAGTTTGGCGCATGCTTAAGTCGTCATTAATATCTCGTTGAAAAACACTCATTTTGGGTTTCTTTTTTAGGGGATGGGGATGATTGGCTTTGCGTAGTTTTGAAACTTTAAAATCATTTCCAATTTACTACTAATTTTTATTTAATGCTTGAAAATTGAGTCAACTCATCCCAATTAACCAAGCAAAAAAATACATTTTCACAGCAAATCAAATTGCCCAATAATTATTCTATTAGGGATGATGGTATTATTCTGCTTATTAGAACAATAGCTAATGACTTATCCATCAAAAAAAGACATCCCCACATCTATCCGGACTAAAACATCCAAATATTCGCCCAAAACACAACCCAATAAACAAAATTCATAACTAACTAATAATCAACAATCTACCCGTTTACAAACGTTTACAAACGCATACAAACGTAAGTAAACGTTTATTAAACGAATAAATCTTGACAGTCCCTTCATCTTTGCACCGTTGACAAAATGTTGACGAGTTGATGTGGGAATCGCATCACTATCATTTAACTTTCAAAACAATTGAATTATGAACAACTTACGCAATCATGTATTTCTAATTGGCCGCCTAGGGCAAGATGTTGAAATCAAAGAATTGAACAACGGCAACCACGTCGCCCGAGTATCCTTGGCCACAAATGCCACCTTCAAAAGAAACAACGAATGGGTCACTGAAACCCAATGGCATCGCATCGTCGCTTGGGGTAAATTGGCCAAACGTATGAGCAAACAACTCAAAAAAGGCCAACAAATCACCGTCCAAGGGAAACTGAAATACAATACTTTTGAAGATAAAAACGGTATTAAGCGCACCTATGCAGAAGTTGTTGCCAACGAATTCATGTCCCATAGCATGAATTCTGAACAAGCGAGCGCCCGCGTATCCGCTACCGCATAGCTCCGGCACTAGATTAGCACACTTGGTTTTGACCATAGACTCTTCAATCAATTCTCTATTTTTCGGGGCGGGGACGAATACAATTCGCCCCTGCCCGTCTTTTTGGACAATGCCGTAAACTAGGCCGCCAAAATCGCCGGTATTTCCAATTCTTTAGCTAAATTTGCATCCATTGTGGATTTTTAGTGCCTAATACCCTATATTCCCCATGGGCATCATTCCCGAAAGGTGTCACACCAATAAAAAAACATTACCATTGGATAAAGATTACTTTTACGACCCCCGAAAACTGACTAAGATTACTGCCGGCCAAAAGCGAGCCGGTTTAGTGGACAGCTACCGGCATAAAGGGATGCGCAAAAGACTGGTGCAAAAAATCGCTAAAAAAGGCATTCAAGACAAACGAATTTTAGAAGCCATCGGCACGCTTCCCCGACACTTCTTTTTGGACAAGGCCTTTGAAGAATGGGCTTATCAAGACAAACCGTTTCCTATCGGCAATGAACAAACCATTTCCCAACCTTATACGGTAGCTTACCAAACAGCCTTACTTCAGGTCGAGAAAGGGGACAAAATCCTTGAAATCGGTACCGGTAGCGGCTATCAAGCATCCATTCTCAGCATGCTGGGGGCTCATGTCTATACCATCGAACGGCAGGAAGCCCTTTCCCTTTCGGCAAAAAAATTAATCAAAGAACTCCGGATTCCAAGGATTCATTTTTATTTCAAAGATGGTTTTGAAGGCCTGCCCTACTTGGCGCCTTTCGACAAAATTCTGGTCACTGCCGGAGCCACCCAAAAACCGGATATCTTGCTTCAGCAATTGGCCATCGGGGGACATATAGTCATTCCTATCGGACAAGACATCCAAGTCATGCACCGAATCACCCGGATCGCTGAGCACGAATTCAAAGAAGAACTTTTTGACAACTTCAAATTTGTACCCTTTTTAGGCGGTATCGTGAAGCGTTAATGCTATTCGGCAGCAAAAAATTAAATACTGGTACTTACACAGAATAAACAGTGAGTTTGCTCCGAAAAGAGTGCTCTATAGAATAATTCAGCGCTGCTATTATATGTTTTTAGTTACAATTCGGAGTAAAATACTCTTTTTATATGTATGCGCCTGACCACTTTGGACACTGAGTTTTGCACTAAGACGCCTTAGAATTTTCTGTGTGACCTTAGTGGGCAGGCTGCTTCATCATTAGATTTCCAAATAAAAAAATTTGCTGCTATCAAAATCCGATTTTCATAATACACTGATAATCAACACTATATCCGTTTACAAACGTTTACAAACGTTTATAAACGTAAGTAAACGTTTATTAAACGAATAAATCTCAGCCACTCCCCCACCTTTGCACCAATCGTTGGTTCGGGAATCGAATCACTATCATTTAACTTTCAAAACAATTGAATTATGAACAACTTACGCAATCATGTATTTCTAATTGGCCGCCTGGGCAAGGACGTAGAATTCACCCAATTTGACAATGGCAATCACATCGCCCGAGTGAGCCTAGCCACCAATGAAAACTACAAAAAGAATGACGAATGGGTACAGGAGACCCAATGGCATCGCTTAATAGCTTGGGGCAAGACCGCTGAAAAACTGGCTAATTCCGCAAAAAAAGGAAGTGAATTGGCTCTACAAGGCAAACTAAAATATGGCACCTATGAAGACAAAAATGGTGTGGTCAGAGATTATGCCGAAATCGTCGTCCAAGAGTTTCTTGTGACCGGCGGGCAAAAAGAAAAGGCAAAGGCAAATGAAACGGCAACCAGCTAGCTTTTTCACAGCTCATTATTAAGCTGAGCCTACAAACCAAAAGGGCACAGTACCGTGTGTTCTTTTGGTTCTTTGGCTCACCCAATCACTACGCTGCACT
>JALVCY010000079.1 GCA_027009605.1 Saprospiraceae bacterium | reverse complement strand
TAGGGGCGACACCTTTGTAACAGACAATATCGCACGATACAGGAAGCCCCGGCGGGGCGACACCTTGTCTCAGTCGCACTAGTTACCATAAAGAATCCAAATAAAATTTTGTGGGCTCAAGAACAGTCCACTACTCTGGACTTTTCGAAGTAAACTCAACGGTATAACGGGTAGGAAGCCAGGAGCTCATTCCCCTTGAACGTCCGAAGGACATTGAACGCCCGAAGGGCAAATTGAACGCCGAAGGCAGATGAACGTCCGAAGGACATATTGAACGCCGAAGGCAAATTAAAACAACACCCACAATAAATTTGTTACCCATCCAAAATAGCTGTAGCTTTGCCCAAACAAACTACCCACAATGAAGATTTTCAGCACACTCCTAGTTTTACTAATTTGGGTCTCTGTGAGCCAAGCCCAAGAGATTCCGGCCGTTTATTCAGGTATCCACCAAGATGATGCCGGCCATTTTTACTATGCCAAAAACGGCCAACGCTATTATGCGGAAAAATTCAATTCGCCCCGGACCCTAGCCAATCTACAAGGCCATCCAAAAGGAGTCAAGGAAGGGCTGAAATTTGATTTTCACAATCCCGAATTCAAAGGCAAGATGTATTATGGCCTGATTAATTTTAATGACTCGAAGTATCCCACGCCCGTTTGGTACAAGAAAACGGCCAAGATTCACCATGGGCAGGCCATGATTAACATCCAAAAACGCCTGTCCGGGATTTACGACATGTCCGAATGGGAAAAAGCAGGAATCGGCACCATCGGTTATCGAGTAGTCAGTAAAAAAGGAAAAATCCTTTATGAAGGTGTCGTGACCTTCAAATTCTCGAAAGAGCAGGGATTTACGGTGGCGAATACCATCACCGAAGGGCCTTTTGTCAACAACTTAAACGCTTATGGAGTGACCGTTTGGTTTAAGACCAACCGTCCTGTTTTGGCGAAAGTCGCCGTCAATGGCAGGGAATACCGGGATGCCATCGCCACGACCCAACACGAAATCATTATCACCGGACTAGAGCCGGATAGTACTTATACTTATACCGTCAATTATTTGGACTATGCCCAAACCTACACGTTTAAGACAGCCCCCAAAGCCGGCACTCGAAAGCCTTTTGTCTTTGCGTATGTGAGTGATTCCCGTGCGGGAAAAGGGGGCGGAGAAAGAGACTTGGGCGGCACCAATTTTTATGCGATGCGCAAAATCATGGCGTTGAGTAATTTTAATAAGGTTTCTTTCATGCAATTTACCGGCGACTTGGTCAATGGATATGGCATCGACAAAAAAGAAATCAACGTAGAATATGCCAACTGGAAAAAAGCCATTGAGCCTTTCGCCCACTATTTTCCGGTCGTGGCCGCTCAAGGCAATCATGAAGCCGTCGGCATGGTATTTAGGGATAAAAACGGAAAAACCAAGGCCTTTGTTGATCGTTTTCCATTTCGGACAGAATCTTGTTCGGCTGTGTTTGCACAAAATTTTGTCAACCCTTTAAACGGCCCTTATTCTGAAGACGGCGCCGAATACGACCCCAATCCCAATCAAACTGATTTTCCGCCTTACGACGAAACGGTATTTTACTACACCTACGACAACGTGGCGGTCATCGTCCTGAATTCCAACTATTTCTATGCCCCCACCATCACTAAAGATAGTACCACCGGCGGCAATCTACACGGTTACATCATGGATCAACAACTCAAATGGCTGGACAAAACGGTCCAAATGTTTGAAGCTGATGACGATATTGACCATATTTTTGTCACCCAACACACACCGACCTTCCCCAATAGCGCCCACACCAAAGACGATATGTGGTATAGTGGAAATAACAACCGGCGCCCAACCATTGCCGGCCAACCGGTCAAAAAAGGAATCATCGAACGACGGGATGAGTATTTGGATATTTTGGTCAACAAGAGCACCAAAGTCGTCGCCATGTTGACCGGTGATGAGCACAATTACAACAAAGTCAAGATTACCCCCGAAATCAACACCTATCCGCCCAATTATCCGTTTCCCAAACTAAAACGAAAGCGCACCATCTGGCAAATAAACAATGGCTCCGCCGGTGCCCCTTATTATGCGCAAGACAAAAACGTGCCTTGGACAGCGGCTACCAGTAATTTTTCGACCCAATTTGCGTTGGTTTTAATCTATGTGGACGGCAAACACGTTTCGGCGAAAGTATATAATCCGGATACATTGGAGATTATGGACGAATGGAGTCTAAGATAAGAGTTTGGCAGGGCAACTACTCCCCTGTGGAATCGTTGTATTTATCTAGGACAGAGAAAAAAACATAGCTTATCCGAATTTTAGACAAAATGCTAATCAAAAGTTTTCTCCCGCCCTTCTTCACGGCGTTGGGGATTGCTTTGTTTGTGCTGACCATGCAATTTATCTGGGTCTATGTGGATGATATTATGGGCAAAGGCGTTAGTTTTTGGGTGCTGGTTGAATTTATATTTTACCTGTCCATCTCGCTAGTGCCAATGGCGATGAGCATTGCCATGTTATTGGCGTCCGTCATGACAATGGGTAATTTTGCCGAAAGGTATGAATTGGCGGCCATGAAATCTTCCGGCATCTCACTTGGTAGAATCATGAAGCCCTTGACTATTTTGGCGATTGGGATGGCCGGTTTGTCCTTTATTTTTTCCAACTATTTGATTCCTGTATCCAATCTAAAATTCAAGTCCCGGCTCTACGACATCCGGACACAAAAACCCGCCTTGAGTCTCGAGGAGAGTGTATTTAACTATGATTTTCAAGGCTTTGTGATTCGAATCGGAAAAAAGCATGAAGACAAAGTCCACCTAGAAGACATTCTCATCATCAATCAAGGCCGGCATTCGGGAGAAAGTGTCGAAATCCTAGCCAAAACCGGGGAAATGTACACCACGGAAGACAAAAAATACTTCGTAATGAAGCTACACGATGGCTGGCAATACCAAGAGCCGAGCATCTATGCGAATCCTAAAAAGAAATATCCTTTAATCCGCACCAAATTTTCAGAATGGCAAAAGATTTTTGACCTTTCGGAATTTCAGATGGAAACGACCAACGAAGATTTGTTTAAATCCAATCAATCCATGTTGAATGTCCGTCAATTACTCGTCGCCATAGATTCGCTCGAAAAAAAGAAAGTCGCACGTCTAACCATCCTAAGTAAAACCAATAACGCCTATTTCGACCCCCAAAAATCCCCGAAGAAAAAGAAAAAAGGAACAATTGCTTCCCGCAAATTACTCGAAAAACGCCGGCAGAAATTGGGCAAAGAAAAACGTCCGGGCATCCGGCAAATCCCCTTTCAAATAGATACCATCCAACAACTATTCCAGACCTTTCCCTTCAAACAACAGCACAGCATATTGAGCAAGGCCAAGAGCACAATGGGGCGTGTCCAAAGCAGTGCTTATCGAGCGGCTGCGATGCGCCAAACCATCGACAAAAAACTACGGCTTTTTTGGTTTGAGTTATTGAGCAAATTCAATATTGCGTTGGCCTGCATCGTCTTTTTGTTTATAGGGGCACCGATGGGGGCGATTATCCGCAAGGGTGGATTTGGGTATCCCTTGCTGGTGGCCATTGCCTTTTTTATAGTTTTTATCATGATTGCGATGGTGGGCAAAAAAATGAATACCGAGGACAAAATGAATGTTTGGCTGGCGGCCTTTCTTTCGTCCTTAGCTTTGCTGCCTATTGGCTTTTATCTCACTCGCCAAGCCATGAAGGATGCCAAGGTCATTGACTTGACTAATATTAAAAATTTCTTTTCCAAATTCTCTCGTCGCCAATGACCACCCAAAAGCAAAAAAAAAGAAAGACTTTGGGACAAGTGATTCGAGCCAACCGTCTTTATTTTCTGTCCTACTTTTTGGCTTTGACGATGAGCACGATTGGGCTTACGCAAATTACGCAAGGCAATGAGAATTTGTATTTTGTAGCTTTTCGCGGCAGCATCTGGGATACGGTTTTCAAGTTGGCTACACAATTGGCCGAGCCGACTATTTTAGCAATTATCATTTTTTTTCTTCTATTCCGCAGCTATCGAAATGCCGTCAGTTTGCTCACGGCCTTATTAATTTCTCTTACGGCAACGTCCTTGGCCAAATTATTTTTCCGGCATATTCGACCGGTGCTTTATTTTGACCGGTTGCACCGTTTAGAAGAGTTGGTACCCGTCGAAGGAGTCCATCTATTGACCGGTGACACCAGCTTTCCGTCCGGACACACAATGGCCGCCTTTGCCGCCTATACCCTATTGGCCTTGCAGTCTAAACAAAAAAAGTATTTAGCGGTTTTATTCTTCATACCGGCCGTGAGTGTCGGCTTATCCCGCATCTATCTCGGGCAACATTTTTTGAAAGATGTGATAGCCGGAAGTATTTCGGGCGTGCTTATCGGACTGGTTGTTTACATCTTTTTTGAGCGGCTGGCCGACCATCCTAAATGGAACGGCAACTTGACCCACGCTTTCGCAAAAAAGAGATAACCTGCTCACTATCAACACCTTAAAACCATGAAAAAGAAAAAACTCAACGACTTAACTCCGGCAGAATTTTTTGTTATCATCCAAAAAGGTACGGAGCGCCCCTTCACCGGAGAGTATGATAAGCACTTTCAAAAAGGGACGTATGTCTGCCGTCAATGTGAAACCCCACTCTACCAAAGCGAGTCCAAATTTGATTCGGGATGTGGCTGGCCGTCTTTTGATGACGAAATCGAAGGAGCAATAATTCGTGTGCCGGATGCTGATGGTCGCCGCACCGAAATCATCTGTGCCCACTGCAAAGGGCATCTAGGTCATGTCTTTGTGGGAGAGCAGCTTACGCAAAAGAACACCCGGCATTGTGTGAATTCGCTTTCGCTGAAATTTGTTCCGGCGTAGAGAAAATTCATGAATTTTCTCTACGCCGACTGTTTTAACAGCAACAATCTGTTCCCTTATCCCGGCTTTCCTGAATCGGTGGGCAAGGTACAGTCCCATAAGAACAGAAAACACAGCAATCCCCACTCAACGGTTTTAGGACAGCCTTGCAATCTTCACATTGGTAAAAGAACCGGCAAGATTCTGTTTCCATCTGTTCTTCTTTTTGGTGTCCGCATTGGGGGCAGGTGATGGTTGATTTTAATGCTATTTTCATGTTTTTTTTTTTGAAACAATTGAAAAAAGTTGCAAAATTTTATTCCGGATGGCGGCTTAATGTTCAATTGTTGAGTTTGCTCCGAAAAGTCGGGGGTAGTGGTTTGTTCTAGAGTCCACAAAATTATG
>JALVCY010000078.1 GCA_027009605.1 Saprospiraceae bacterium | reverse complement strand
TCTTACCATTCCGAACAGAGTAGTTAAGCCCTTCAGCGCCGATGGTACTGCCTTACGGTGGGAGAGTAGGTCGCTGCCAATTTTTTTTAATAGCTCATCCTTTGGATGGGCTTTTTTTTTGCCCGAAAAGAAGTATCTCGCCCAAATACCGACCTTCTCATCATCTACAACGAGCCAAAGGCAACTAACGGTGTAGCGGTATAGCGGTGTAACGGCTAGGCAGCTAAAAAATCTTACAACTATATCAATTACAGAATCCCAAATATCAAATCATAAAGTAAAACCCCAATCAAAAATCCAAATCTCTCAACTAGCGAAGCCTGCGAGCGAATCAACTTCTTCAACTAAAAACCCAAACAGAATCCCAAATATCAGATGATGAGTAAAATCCCAAACAAAAACCCAAATCATCTCAACCTGCGAAGCACTCAACTACGAAGTCCGAATCCACGATAGTAATCGGGACAAGTTCTCAACCTAGGGAGCCGAAGGCGAACGTCTCAACTTCTTCAACTAAAAAACTTGCAGAATATCGAATGTAGAATACCGAATAATGAAATAAACGAAGCCAAGAACAAACCACCATCCAAGCCAAAGACCAAAAGCGCCATAGGCGCGCCCCAAAGACCAAAGACCCAAAATCCCCATAAAAATCCAAATCATCTCAACCTGCGAAGCTCTCAACCACAAAGTCCGAATCCACGATAGTAATCGGGACAAGTTCTCACCAAGAGAGCCGAAGGCGAACGTCTCAACTTCCAAAAAGCTCAAAGTATTTTAGTCTGACAGGACAAGTACTCAAAAAATTGTATCTTTGTACACGGAAATCTACGAAACATGACAAAGCAATTGACAAACAAACTAACTTTTGAATTAGGCTGGTGGCTGGTGACAGCAATTATATGCCTACTGGTTTATCTGAGAGTCACTACCGGCTTCGTCAGCTATCCGTTTTTGGTCGCCAATATGGCCTTTATTGTTATTTTTATAACTGTAACTAGGCATGTTTTTTTATTACGACATACCTTCTTGGCGAATTCAAGAAACTTGATGATAGCCTTTATTTTTGTATCTATTCCGCTATTTTTATATTCCTTGACAATGTATCGTGAATTCAAAATGTTTTGGGATGATGGCAGCTTGATACCTTTTCTAAAACCGGGAGAATATGATACTCAAATGGCTTTTGCTAACTTTTTCCGGCAGGAAATGTTTTTCTTTGCTATTGGGAGTATGATAGCTACTTTTATCTTTCCCTTTAGGCTGGTTAAAGCGGTTTGGAGTAAATATAATAGAGGATACATTTAGATTTTAGTACACGGACTAAGCTTGGTCTGTGTTTAATTACTTTGCACTGATACTTGAGACCTTTCAGTAACCTTACAATTAATTAAAATGGGATATTTAGACGAACTAAATGACGTTCAAAAAGCGGCGGTAACAACGACTGAAGGGCCTGTATTGGTCATTGCAGGACCGGGCTCAGGGAAAACTCGAGTCTTGACCTACAGAATAGCTTATATCTTGGAGCAAGGAGTGGCACCATGGAATATATTGTCTTTGACTTTTACGAATAAGGCGGCGCGCGAAATGAAGGAGCGGATAGCCAATGTAGTAGGAGATAAAGTGCATCAAGTTTGGGCAGGTACTTTTCACTCTGTTTTTGCAAAAATATTGCGTTACAATGCGGATAAATTGGGTTATCCAAAAGACTTTGTGATTTATGATGCACAGGATTCAAAGAATGTCATCAAGAGTATTATATCCGAAATGTCTTTAGACCCTAAAGTCTATAGCCCCAATGCCATTGCAGCTAGGATATCAAGTGCCAAAACCAACCTGATTGCTCCGAGCAAATATGAATTACACGAAGATTTAATGGCGGAAGACCGAGCAGCCAGAAGACCTTATTTTTATCAAATCTATAAAAGATATATGGGACGAAATCATCGTTCCGGAGCAATGGATTTTGATGATTTGTTGTACTTTCTATATTGGCTTTTCCGAAAGGAAAAATCAGTATTAGAGGAGTATCGCAAAAAATTTAAGTATGTAATGGTTGATGAGTTTCAAGATACCAACTTTTTGCAATATTCCATATTAAAACAATTAGTCCGTTATGATGGTAGCCCCGAAAATATCTGTGTCGTCGGTGATGATGCACAAAGTATTTATGCTTTTAGGGGAGCCACTATTGATAATATTTTTGGATTTGAAAAGGATTTTAAAAATGTACAAACATTTAAACTAGAGCAGAATTATCGCTCCACCAATTATATCGTACAAGCCGCTAATGAAATTATCAGCTATAATAATCGCCAAATAAAAAAAGAGATTTGGACAGATAAAAATGAAGGGAACAAAATTAAAGTAATCAAAACAAGCTCAGATGCGGAAGAAGCCAAACGCGTCGTTGATAGTATCCTGGAACAAAAAAATAGAAATCATCTCAAAAATAAAGAAATTGCTATCCTGTATAGAACGAATGCCCAGTCTAGGATTTTTGAGGAATACTTTAGACGTTATGATATCGCCTATCGAATCTATGGTGGACTGTCTTTTTATCAACGAAAAGAAGTTAAAGATTTGGTGGCTTATCTCAAGCTGACCATTAACCCTAATGATGGAGAAGCTTTCCGTAGAGTTGTAAATTATCCTAAGCGAGGAATTGGAAAGACTTCGATAGAGAAGTTGTCTAAGTATGCAGAGGCGGAAGAGCTTTCACTTTGGGAAGCGATTGATAATGCTCCTTTACCGGCACGTGCCAAGGACTCGCTACTTAAGTTTAAGTTATTAATCAAAGGTTTTCAGAAGAAGATGGCTACGGTGCCTCCTTCAGATTTGGCACGTTTTATTTTTAATGCCAGTGGCTTGCGTCCCATTCTAGTGGCTGATAATACGCCGGAAGGTATCGGAAGAATTGATAATATTAACTCTCTTTTAGATGGTATAAAATCCTACGAAGAGCAAGACTTAATAGCCGTAAGTCAAGATGAAGAGCCCAAAACCTTGACCGGCTGGCTTCAAAATATTTCCTTGTTGACCGATGCAGATAAGGATGCCCAAAATACTGATACTGTGACACTTATGTCTGTGCATGCTGCAAAAGGACTGGAATTTAAATCTGTTTTTGTGACAGGATTGGAAGAGAAATTATTTCCTTCTTTTATGTCTATGGAAAGTAATGAAGCCTTGGATGAAGAGCGTCGTTTGTTTTATGTCGCAGTGACCCGTGCCGAAGAATATTTGACTTTGACTTATGCAGAGAGCCGCTACAAATTTGGGCAGATGACCTATGGGACACCGAGTCGCTTCCTTTCGGAAATATCAACAGAAATTGTCGAGTCTAATGTTGTTGAACGCCCCCTTCGGACAACATCGACTGTGCAGGGCTCTTTTAAGCCTTATTTGCCAAAGAAGAAACTACCCAAGCGGAAGATTCCTAATTTTAAGCCTAGCTCAATTGATGATATTAAAAAGGGCGTAACTGTGATGCATGAATTTTTTGGCAAAGGCAAAGTCCTGCAAATTGATGGCACTAATGATAAAAAAGTAGCTACCGTCTATTTCAAAGATATGGACAAGCCGGAGCGCCGGTTGATGCTGCGGTTTGCCAAGTTACAAGTACTTTCGTAAAATGAATCCGGCGGAGCTAAAACGTTTTATTCAAAAACGGGCCAAGGAGTTGGGTTTTGATGGCGTTGGTGTGGCACGGACAGAACGCCTGGATGATGCCGCTGTGAAACTGCAGGAATGGTTGGATAAAGGCTATCATGGGAGCATGTCCTATATGGCTAATCACTTTGAGAAGCGAGTGGATCCAAGAGCATTGGTGCCTGGGGCAAAGACAGTGATTTCATTTATTCATAATTATCATCAGCCGGATTTGAAGTGGTCGGAAGGGCAGCCCAAAATCGCTTCTTATGCGGTGGGTAGAGATTATCATAAGGTCTTGAAGAAGAAGCTCAAAATACTCTTTCGAGAAATAGAAAGTAAAGTGGGAACCGTCAATGGCCGGATTTTTACGGATTCGGCTCCGGTCTTGGAACGGCAATGGGCAGAAAAGAGTGGCTTAGGGTGGCGCGGAAAGCACACGCTGCTTATTCACCCTAAAAAAGGTTCTTGGTTTTTTCTTGCGGAAATTATTTCTGATTTAGACTTGCCACCGGATGCGCCCATACAAGATCACTGTGGCAGATGTACTCGATGTATTGATGCCTGCCCGACGGATGCGATTTCGCCGCAAGGTTATTTGATGGATGGCTCCAAATGTATTTCCTTCTTAACGATTGAGTCCAAAGGGGAGATTCCAACGGAGTTTAAAGGAAAAATGGACGATTGGATTTTTGGTTGCGATATTTGTCAAGACGTGTGCCCTTGGAATCGTTTTGCGAAAGCGCACCAAGAACCGGATTTCCGGCCGCGAGCCGACTATGTTTCTCTTTCGAGAAAAGATTGGGACGAGATGACTGAAGAGCAATTTGATGAATGGTTTTTTGGGACACCCGTCAAGCGGACAAAATATGAAGGCTTGAAGCGAAATATTGATTTTTTGTAACTGTTTAGCTACCCGCTAATTTTTGCTAGAAAATGCCCTTTCTGCGCATGCTTTTGCTAAAATTTTTTCACGTAGGGACGCACGGCCGTGCGCCCCTACGTCAACATCCACAAAAATGCCTATTTTCTATCTAAAAATTGGGACACCTAAACAGTTACGATTTTTTACGAAAGTAGTACTACTCTACCGTATTAGTGTCACATCTCCACTATACTCCTTCTCCGTGCCATCAATAAATTTGACTTTTGCCCAATAGACATACACTCCCGGATCCATCATCTTGCCTTTGTATCGGCCATCCCAGCCATCGTTGACAAAAGCATGAATGTCCCGATGATTGGCTTCGTAAATCAATTCTCCCCATCGGTCATATATTTGAAGAATGACTAACTCTTCTGCTTTTTTGTGCGGGTAGAAGGTAAACCGGTCATTAAAGCCATCATGATTGGGGCTAAAGACATTGGGGATGTACAGATTGTATGACATGATGACCGGGAAGCTTTCCGCTGTAGTTAATTCGCAGCCAATAGAATCTATTCCATAGAGCAAAATTAAATCATCTTTGATTAGCCGGGTCGTCGTGAATGCACAAGTGTCACAAATGGTCATTCCATTTTTGTACCACGAATACACCGGTTCATGAAGAGTCGATAAAGCATTTAGCCGAACCGTCTCACCGTAACAAATAGAATCTTTGGTATTGATGGCAATAAAAGGCTTTTGATCATAAGGC
>JALVCY010000077.1 GCA_027009605.1 Saprospiraceae bacterium | reverse complement strand
TACAATTTTTGAAGAGTAGCTGGGCTACGTGAGAAAATTTTAGCAAAAACAGGCGCAAAAAGGGCATTTTCTAGCAAAAATTAGCGGGTGGCTAAATAGTTACGAAAGTTATAAATTAAAAGCTAGGCGGATACGCGCCGCAATTCCCTCCATTTCTTCGGGGGAAAGGCTCATTTTTGGATTGGTCAAGAGAATATCCGTTTCTTTTTCTAAAGGAATAAGATGGATGTGTGCATGTGGAACTTCCATCCCAAGGACTAATACCCCCACTCTTTGACACGGGATTACTTTTTTGATGGCGATGGCTACTTTTTGGGCGAAGACATGGAGCCCGGCCAAGGTCTCCGCATCCAAATCAAAGATATAATCCACTTCTTTTTTGGGAATGACCAAGGTGTGTCCTTTTTTGAGTGGATTAATATCCAGAAAGGCGTAATAGTTCTCGTCTTCCGCAATTTTATAGGAAGGGATATCGCCGGCAATGATTTTGGAGAAAATGGAAGCCATCGTATTAGATTGAGATGTCCATGATTTCAAACTCCAAGATTCCGCCCGGTGTTTGAATTTTAGCTACTTGTCCGACTTCGTGGCCTAGCAAGCCTTTACCGACCGGAGAAGAGACGGATATTTTGCCATTTTTAACATCGGAAGTAGATTCTGCGACCAAGTGCATTTTCATAATTTGGCCGTTCTTGATGTTTTTGATGGTGACTTTGGACAAGACGGTGACTTTGGACAAGTCAAGGTCGGAGACATCGATGATTTTGGACTTAGCGATGGCCAATTCCAGTTCATTGATTTTCAATTCAAGCATACCTTGGGCATCTTTTGCGGCATCATATTCTGCATTTTCCGAAAGGTCTCCTTTTTCTCTAGCTTCAGCAATGGCCATAGCAGCTTTCCGGCGGCCGTTGGTTTTTAGCTCGCGGACTTCCGCTTGTAGCTTTTCAAAATCTTCTTTAGTTATGTAGTTAATATAAGACATAGAGTTGCGGTTTTGATTATGTAAAACAGGAACGTTTCTTCGTGCGAAGAAACGTTCCTGTTTCAAAAAAAATTATTTTCCTACTGCAAAGATAAGTAATCTCTGCGATAAGGTCAAGAAATCTCTATAAATTCAATCGAATTCCCAAAGTATGAATTCCTCCGAAAGTCGTGGTCAACTTATAAGAATAATCCAAACCAAACCTTGGCGGGTCTTTCTTTTCGACCTTCATATCAGACTCAATCTCTTCTCCAAGAATATCCGAAACATCTTTCTTTTTCATAGGGATATCTAGAGAGATACCGGCACTAGGGCCGTTGTCAATGGAAGCCTGAATCTTACTATTACTGTCGGAAATTTCGACTTTATAGGCACCCCGTACCATCAAGATTTTATTGAATGCATATTCAACACCCAAACCCACTTGATCCTGTGCAAAAGAATTGGCCGTAAATCCACCATCAAAAGTCAAGATATGCTTTTCAGAAAGATAGCTCTTTACAGACAAACCAATACTTAGTAAAGACGGCAATTCATACACAGCTCCACGGACTGAATAAGTCAACTTATAACCTCCCTTATCAGGATTCACAATACTCTTTGCCAAGCCGGGGCCTTTAAACTTCATGGGTGTCCCGATATTTCGGATGGCTATACCAAACTTAATATTATCCCGTGCACCGGTGATATATTGAACTCCGGCATCCAGTGCCACCCCGGAAGAAGAGATATCAGAAGTAGATTCCGTCACCACTCTGATGAGCGCACCGACATTCACCTTCTCGAAAGAATGAGAATAACCGATTCCTAAGTTAAAGAAAGACGGCGAATAGGTCACACCTGTACCTTCCGGTAAGGCATCTGTTGTCACTTTGATATCTCCAAAATCCACTGCCATTATACTCACCCCAAAAGCACCGTGTTTGCCTACTTTTCGCGCAAGCCCCAGTGCATTGAGTTTGATATCAGTCCCAATCAGATAACGAGTTTGCGCAAGCAAGATTTCAGTATTTCTGATGCGATTAATGCCTGCGGGGTTCATACGCATAGCTTCCACGCCTTGCACAGAACCAATATTAATGGAATGTAAGCCTGCACTCCGAGCCCAAGGGTTCATCACAAGCTCATAAGCTCCTGCTTCTCCTTGGCGGTCAGGGTTACCGGCAAACAAACTCGGAGCAACAAATAACAACAAAATTAAGAAGCGTAAATTTCTGGTCATAATCACTTCGTTTTATACCTTTTCGGTATTGTATTGATTTAATTCCGGCTTAAAGTCAAATAACTTTCCACCGATTTTATTAGACATTAAAATGTACTCCGGCTACGGTTGCAACCGGAGTACGTATTTTACTTAAATTATAATCCTGATGGATCAAACTGACGTTTCATACCAAACCACTTCACTACCCGCTCGCCTAGACCCGGTGCTTTGACATGTATCAAATAGACCCCGCTTGCCACAGGAATACCACTGGAATTTTTCAAATCCCATTCGATATCCGGTCCAATCTGACGAGAAAATCCTGTATCCGTATTTTTTACAGGCACTTCATCCCGATCAAACTTTCTAATAAATTTGCCGTCCAAAGAATAAATAGTCACGGTACATTTAGCAGGCAGATTAGTAATTTTCACGATATCCGTAAATTGATTGCGCTCGTAATAGGCGTATCCATAATATGGATTAGGGACTACGGAAATTTCATCCAATGCATTATCAACTGCCTCTGTCTCTGTGTATTCTTCTGCTTTTACCCCTCGCATTTCAAAGGTATAAACCGGCAGGTCTCCATAGAATACCTGTTCATCTTGCGGCTTCTTACCGGGGATATATTTTTCCACTGTAGTATAAGGATTTTGAGCACGCAGCGAAATAACCACATCATTCGGGATTAATCCTTCATTATAGGGTAATAACTCCTCCTCATAGGCTGCCATTACCAAACCAGCCCATTGGATGTGGCTTACAGGAGCAATTAATTTACCCAGACTACCAGTCTGTTGATATTTATCCAGTGCATAATCCAAATCTGCTTTCAATTGGGCGCACCCATCATATTCATCATAGGTGACATAAACAAAATGTTGGCCACCAAGGAACATTTCATTGACCATTGGCTGCACCGGATTAGAGCCGGGAATTGTACCAAAATCAATTCTTTGCACATAAGACGGATTAAACATCATGTCTGCTCCGGTCGCTCCCGGTTTCCCAAATGGCATAGAATCATTAGGTATGGTCAATGGATACCAATCAGGATTATCACGATAGGTTGAATTTTCTGCAAAGAATATATTCAAGCGCTTGCCTGTTTCTACGTCCACAGCATATCCGGGAAACCAGCCCATGCCTTCTCCTGTACCATCAGGCAGTGGTTTACCATCAGGCCCTGCCGTCTTCCCGACAGAAGGAGCTGCACGTGGTAAAAACTGTGGTCTTTCACCTTCCGGCAAAATACTTTCTTCACTGACATTGGCCGCACCATATCTTGACGAGGCGGCTTCCACAACCACACATCTGCTCCATTTTGAAGTATCCGATGTCAGCACAATGTCCACATTATTCAAGTGATATAAACTATCCAATTTTTTGGCAAATGACGCTTTGGCATTCATCCAACCGGGAGTGACGACATAGTCTGCATTATCTGCTTGCGCATCCGAATTGATTAAAAAGAAGGGATAGAATCCTCCCCGTGAGTCAACATTATTTACGAAAGATTTAGCCGGCTCTTCATCTGTACCTTGAACAAAGTCAATGTTTGCTTGCCCAAAGCTACCACCATAGAATCCCTGATTATCTTTGGCCATGATAAGCCAATATGGCTTTTCAGCATCTAAAAAACTAATCGCTTGCCCCGTCGCCCCATAATCTTCATCTTCTGCATTTCCGGGTTCATTGCGCTGTCCCATTTCGATACTAAATCCATATTCAGCAAGCACTTGCTCATTCAAATAATCTAAATCTCTGTCTGAAGTAATGGTATTGATTACACTTCCATCATCAGCTAAAACATCTAACACCCAATTTAACTTTGCATTTCTGATGGCATGGCCTCCACCTACGCCATCTGTGATGGTTAGTCGATATTTACCATTGACTACTTTTAACGGATTGACCACTTTTATATTAAACGGCCCGTATCCGGCTCTGTAGGTCATCGGATTACTTCCGGGCGTAGCCATTGCACTTTCAATACTCTCTTGAGTGGCTACCAAGAAATTGCCGCCGGTACCGCTACCGGATTGTCTGGTAATCTGCGGCGCATCCCCATACTTAGCATTCAGCATTGTATAAGTAGATGGGCGCGGAATTACCGTAATCGGCTTAATGCTTCCGCCATAAGCCGGCTTCCGTCCGGCCAAGTAGGTATATCTTTGCCCTACAGATGGCTCTTTTGGATTAAATGGCTTAAAATTATTATAGGCGTAAGCAATCGCTACATAGTAGTACTTACGATGATTGATTAGCGGAGCATCACCCGAGCCAAATGCATCTTGTGTAAACCGGAAGGAATGCTTAATACCTTCATCTTTTCCCGCTGCTTTTTTGACCACATTGTACAACGGATCTAAGGTCGTCGGATCTTTCCCTACCAACTCCCAGTTATACACATCTGTGACGCCATTTTTCACATCCGTCTGAGCCACAATCCTAGATTTATCCGGATCATCCAAATTAGCCAAACTCACATTCGGAGAAATCGTTTGGAAGATTTGATAACCTTCAAACTCGTAAAACTGCCCTTCATGTGCAATATCCCTACCTTTGTATTTCTCAAAGGCATTATTAGAAATATCCTCATCATTGCTCAGGGTCAAAACAATTTCTTGATCTAACTCCACGACATCCATATCCGGGGCATCCGGTCCGTTGACAATTTCAAAACAAGCATCAAAGAGATTTTGCGCTTTATCATCTGCTGCTTGTAGGGCACTAATATTCGGGGCAGGATGCGGGATATTAGGCACCCAAGGCAAACCAATAATTAACTCGTTTGTTGCTCCTCTCATCAACGTAAAAGGACCTGATGCCTGAACCGTCCGGCGGTCTGCAGGAATCAATCCCTCTTGTGCCATTGACCAACCGTTAGGGTCATCAGGTGTTCCCGGGAAAGCATATTTGATTAGTGGTGCCTGTGGATCTTGATACCCATCGTCTGTCCCATAAAAAGGAGTTCCATCCTTCCATTTTCCCGTAAGGTAATTATAAAACTCTAGGGAGCTCTTGGGGTCTTGAGTCCCAGCAGGGCCGGTACTATTGTTATAATATGTAAATGAAGACATCCCTAATTCAACGTCATCATCTCCAATTGGACCTCTAAAGTAATCAATCCCTAATAATGGAATTCTGTCGCAATAAGTTTTGTTGCCACCTGAAGAGCACGTACAGTTCGTATTTCCATCAATGTCATCCGCATTATAATAATAAGCCATCGAACGCGTCGTATCACAGCCGACATAATCATCATCAGCACATCCCAAGTCAGCATCCACCCACATGGCAAAATAACAATCCGTAATAGAATCTATCGCCCGATTGATTAGCTTATAGCGCATAAAGGTCATATCATTTAACTCATCGCTTGTCGCATAGGCAAAGGCTTGTACCTGAATTTCCATACGGATTGGGCTACCGGAAGAGATGGAGTGAGCTCCACCGTTATCGTTATAAATCTGAAAAAACATCTGGTCGGGATATCTCGTAGGTGGACACCCCCTAATATCAATAACCGGATAATCCCCATCCTTAGGCTCATATCGACCATTTTCATTATGATCATAGAAACTTCCCAAATCTTGATCCGGCAAGATAAAACCATTTGGCGTATTAATAAAATATGCATTCCCACGAGCCGGATAGCTCTTCATATCATCCGGAATATCAGAATCCGTCAAAGGAATCCCTGTCGATATCGATTTTTTATAAGCATCCTTAAATTTTTTGATGTGTGCCCCAATGACTTCAAAGTGACGATCCCATAAGGCACAAGTTGCCGCATCGGTAGTACCCGTTAAAGAATCCAATGGCCCCGGATAATAATCTGACCCATCTTGGGCATAATCAACAGCTGCCAATTTTAGATTACCGGCACCGTCATATCCCCCCATCCATACACCACCGGAAAAGATAGATGAAATCTCATCTTCACCCGGAGCAACATTCGGAACGATGTATTTAGCTTCCTTATAATCCCACCAAAAATCTCCTCGAGACAACAAACGTGCCCGTACATTATTGACATTCAAGTCAACAGCAGAAGTACCCAATTGACAATCTGCTCTAAAATCTACTTTATTGGTCTTCGTAGTCGGCCGGTGTCTATTCAACGGCT
The DNA here is from genome assembly GCA_027009605.1 of Saprospiraceae bacterium. Classification (GTDB taxonomy): domain Bacteria; phylum Bacteroidota; class Bacteroidia; order Chitinophagales; family Saprospiraceae; genus HyVt-613. The sequence goes on along the minus strand of JALVCY010000077.1, from coordinate 10,499 downwards.
CCCTCGCCAGACCAACTTGCAGTGCCCCAAACAAGAGAATGAAAAATAAAATCTTCTTCATAATGGCTATTTTTTTCTGTGTGTGAACGTCTTCGTTCAAAAATTTAATTAAAAGTCAAAAATCACCCCTAGATACATTCTTCTAGGAAGCACAAAATTTCCCGGATTTTCTAGTGCCCATTTGTAATACCCTAAAAACGAATCCACATTTTGTCCGGCATTTCTAATAGATTCCAACCGTCCTTGTCCCAAAGTCGTGGCTAAATACCCATCATCCGTAGGAGAACCTGTTGCCGGATAGACATTAATAACATTCTTCGTATTCAGCAAATTCTCCGCTCTAAAGTAAACATTCATGAATAAGGGATGCTTAGCATCTACTTTAGTCAATCTAAAGTCCTTATCGACACGAAGCCCCACTGTAAAAGACCATGGTTTTCTGGCTCCATTCAAGGCACCTTTAGTCACGCTACCGCCAAACATCGTTGGGATAGCCTTGGCGGTATAAGGCCGGCCGGAATAGGTTCTAAAAGACAAATTAGCACCTGCATTTTGGAATATATAGCTTCCAAATAATCTAGGCCCTTCTTTTTCTTTATAACGATAATCCACAATGGCCGCAATGGTGTGACGTTGGTCAAAGCTCAACGGAGATGTCGTCCGAATTAAGCCCCGTGTCGCCAAACCGCGGGCGGAGTTGGCACTAGACCCTGTACCATTGACAAATTGCAATGAATAAGTCAAATACAAGGAGGCGTTACTCGTCCTTCTCAAGTCGTACTCAAAAGTAAAACCCTTTGTTGTGGAGAAATCAATATTGTCATAGGTCGTGTATCTACCCACAATAGGTACATACAATATCGTTCTACTCTGAATCAAATTTCTCATTTCTTGATAAAAGGCAGTTAGCTTAATAGAAGATGTCTTAGATACCTTCTGCTGAAATCCTACCGCATAATCAATTGCTTTTTGCGTTTTCAAATCAGGATTGTTTTTGGTACCTGAATCCAAGAAGAAATTATAATAATCCAATGGCGTCATGACCGTATTGGATGTAGGACGCTGTGACAAAATATCATAATGTGCAAAAAAGTTGGCTTCATCAGAAATAGGAAAAGAAAATGACAACCGCGGAGAAATATCCCACTGGGGTTCGTAATCTTTAAATGAAGTACTAGGGTCAAAATTTTCATCAGTCATCCGCGTATAATCCCCCCCAACATAAGCCGGATACACCACTTCTCCTCCAAAGATTAAGCTGCCGTCTGCCGCCTCCGATCCATTAGCGTAATACCACTGATCACCATTCCGGAAGGCCTTTACTCTTTCAGAGTTAGCTCCTTCCAAATAAACCTTATAATCATCGCCTATATTGGCGGGCTTGGTGCCTCTATCCGGATGATCCGGATTATTATAAAAGGCATTAGCCCCTTCAATCTCATATATCGAATACTTATCTTTTAGTACTTGGGTATTGGCATCATATCTATCCACCCGGACTCCTAGCTTAAACACCATATCCTCGTAAATGAATTTGTCCTGAATATACCCACCCATAAATATAGGCTGTGCCGGTGCCACCGGATAGTTTTTGTTTCCATTAGCATCCTTAGAGCTAAAAAAGTCCTTAAAAGTAGTTGTTTTATCTACCGGATTACCTAAATAATCATAGCCATAATAATCCAACACCCGACTATTGCCTTCATGTGCATCCACTAACTCAGCACCGGCAAACATATCCAATGTAAAAAAGCTTGGATCCAAAGAATCAATATTCATATAAGCAGACTTATCGACTCCGGCCTTCTCACGGATAGCCTTAAAAAAGTTCTTATTATCTGCATAATTAGGATCTAATGCCGCTCCATATATCGGTAGTGTCTCTTTAGACCCAAAAATTATAGTATCAATAGACCCAACCTGATTCGTGGGATCTACTGCCTGAAGCGCACTGTTAGCCACTTTCCCGGCTATATTCCACAAGGCTTGAGGTGCAATCGCATAGTTTTTGTCCGAACGCTGCTCATATTGAAAGCCTAGATTAATAGAGTGTACTCCTTTTTTCTTTGCCTGCGAATCATCTCCTTTACTCTTCGGGTGCAAATCAAATGACAAATTAGCTTGTATAGAGTATAAGTTCTGATTTCCAAAGCTATATCCATTATACACCTGATTGGCATTTTTGTACAACTGACTACCGTAAGATCTCAAGGCAGACCATATATTATCGGTAGCACTATTGAAGGCAATCCCATTTACTCTTTGTAGCTCTTGATAGCTGGTAATTGCGTCTGCGTCTCCATTATAAGCGGCTAAACCCGGATTGTATTTGCTAGGAGTGTATCCCACAAATTTCTTTTGATATCCGGCCTGTCCAGCCCAAGCCAATCCGCCCCCCGGCCCGGCAATTTGTTTGGCCCCCGGAAAAGAATCATCCTGTATATCAAACACGGGTATGCGATCAAAACTAATCTGCCCAACGTGCCCATATTTGAACAATTCATCTCCAAAGTTTTTATCAGCTGCACCGGATTCCCGATGTTCATAAGAACCCAAAATCGTATAAGACATGTTTTTGAAAATGCCCGAAGCTTCTTCTGCATTTTTGGCGCCCCAGTTTCCTAAGCGGTGACGAATTCTGAATATCCCTCTATAGCGAGTACTATTAAATGTTGGATTATTATCTGAATTCATGAATCTCCACCCACCCGGAGTAAACCGATCCTTTGTATTGTTAAAAGTACCGGATAAAGTCATTTGAAAATTATCCGTAATTTTGGCATCCAACTTAGCTGTCAAATCAATCGCCTTAGACTCTTCATTAGGTCGATAATTCATTTTCCAAACATCTACATCCGGATCGCCTTCTTTACCGACTGAAGTATAGGTCTCTCCGGTAGAGATTATAGAGCCATTCATCATCGTGGTAGGATGTAGTTGAGAGGCGGCCTTAGATTTATCACTAGCCACATATACCGGCAAAATAATAGGCCGATCATCCTTTTGCAAAAGCCCTTGACCGGATACCCGAAAACCCAAGATGGTCTTTTTGATACCATCTTCCTTCTTGGATAAAATCGGACCGGAAGCATTGACAGAAACCAAATTATAACCATAAGGATTAAAGGGCTCTGAAGTTTCTGCTTCCAAGTTAGCAGCAAAGTTCCTAGAAGGTCCTTTTGAAATCACAGAAATAATACCCCCACCGGTATCCCCATACTTGGCCTCAATCCCCCCAATCATCACTTCCAGCTGCTCAATCTCCGAAGTAGGCGGCAAAGTGCCCCGAATCCGCACATCATCTAAATAATAAACCGTAGAATTGGCACGTGCGCCTTTTACGTTTACCCCACCACCACCATCAATGGTGTTTACACCCGGCACCGTATTTACGATTCCGGAGATATTTTTAGCCGGTAGCTTTTTGATTTGTTCCGGTGTAAAGGTCTGACCATCTTGACCTTCTTTATCAATCAAAGGAGCCTGATAGCGAGTGGTTTTGACCACCACCGTCTTTATCTGGATACTTTCCTCAGCCAAAACCATATCTAACTTAGTCGCTTTCCCCCTTTTGACCAGCACCCCTTCTACAGCGCGCGTTTCATATCCCAAAGTAGAAAAAGTGACCAAATAAGTCCCCGGATCCAACTGGACAGAATAATTTCCATCTAAATCCGTCGTCACGCCGGCTAGATTACCTCCTTTTTCATAAGTTACACTGGCAAAAGAGAGGGGGTCACCATTGGTATCCGTTACCGTACCACGCAATATTGTTTGGGCAGATAACGTTAACCCTATGGTTAAAAACATAAAGATGAGGAGTAGTGATCGTGTCATATCGTCCTATTTTTATTGATTACAAATTATTTCTCCAAATTTTGAAGGCACAATGTTAATTAATTGTCCTCCAATTTTCAAACAATCCAAAGAAAATAGTTAAAAAAAAGTTAAAAAAGACCTAAAAAAGACCTTTTTAGTGCTTTTGCTTATTTTCTCACAGCCTTTTTATTTGGCGAAGCAGTATTTCAGACAGCTTAATTTTTGACTCTTTTGTCCAGCCTGCCACGTGAGGGGTCACGATAACATTGGACATCCCAAATAAAGTCTGATAGTCTTTTTGCTCCTTAGTAGAATAGGTTTTTGGCTTTTCATTCTCAAATACGTCTAAGCAAGCACCGCCAATTTGCCCACTTTTCAATCCTTTTAACAAAATCTCTGTCGGGATGACTTTTCCTCGGGACGTATTCACCAAGATAACCCCTTTTTTACAGGTATTCATCCGACTTTCGTCAAAAAAACCCATCGTTTCTTCTGTTAAAGGCAGATGAAAACTGAGTACATCTGCTTTCGCCAAAAGGGTCTCTAATTTCTTAACGATGGTCACATAACGAAACTCATCTGCAAAACGCTGCTTATATTTGTCAAATACTAATATTTTTGTTTGAAACCCTTTTAGCTTTCGAGCAAATTGACTGCCCGTATGCCCAAACCCAATGATTCCTATGGTTTTTCCCTTTAATTCAAATCCACGATTTCCCTCCCTGTCCCAAACCATGGACTTTACCTCTGCATTCGCCTTGACTAGGTTATTGGCGAGTGCTAACAACATGCCCAGCGCATGCTCTCCTACCGCATTGCTATTGCCGGCCGGAGCCCGAAACACCTTCACCCCCTTCTTTTTTGCGTAAGCCAAATCTATAATCTCCAAACCCGAGCCTAATCTTGCGATAAATTTTAATTTTGGTGCCGCATCCAACATCGCTTGATCCATCAACACCTTACTATTGATGACAATCCCATCGTAATTTCCAATTTTTTTTCTGACTTGAATCAAAGGCACTTTGGGCTCATAGTCAATTTCATAGCCCAATTCTTTCAGCCCCTCAATCAACAAGGGGTGGACATCATCCGTTATATAAACCCTTTGATTTTCTTTTTTAGACTTCATTTGCACTAATTTTGCGCAATATTACCACATTTTTTGTTTTCTCCTTGCGGAAAAACACACCCAAACTCAATATCTATGAAAAAAATAGTCACCCTTGCATTACTTGTCGCACTCGTTGGCACAGCCTGCCAAAATGATCGCTCAAAAACATCAAAGCCGGATAAAACTCCTTCAAAAACAGCAGAGACAACGCATCCAAATAGCCATCAAGCATCAAACAAGGATAATAATACTTCGGGAAAGTACTTTCTTGCCTTTTATTTTAGATACATCGTGGATACGCAAGAAAGCTTAGCGGAATTGGTAGCAACAAAGGGCTCGTCTTGGAAAAATGCCGAATCTTGCCAATTCGACTCAGAAGTCATCTACAATGGAATCCAAATGGAAGCCAAGCACCCCTCCCCCAAATTTCCCTCAAAATACACCGCAAAGACTAAGGATGTATTTCCTCAAAAAATTGACCTTCAAATCAAGGATTTACTTCATTTTTCAGTCAATACCCCGATGCTTAAACAGTTTTCCGCAAGGAAGGAAGGCAACCTAGTCTTCATCAACTCCCAATCCAAATTAGAAAATAATGACCACATTATCATCGTTTTGAGCGGAAGCAAAGGCAAAAGCGTATCCAAAGAATATAAAGGCCAAGTCAAAATGCCCATCAAAATCAACCTAGCAGACTCCGGCCTAACACCTCCCATCATCATCTCCGCCACCTACCAAAAGAGAATCAATCACCATGAAAGTAACGTAGAAATGAAAGCACTCTTGGAATACTATACCGCTGAGATAGAAATCTGAATAAGGAGTAGTGAGTAGTGAGTGGTGAGTAGTGAGTGGTGAGTTGTGAGCAGTGAGCAATCTGCGAATCCCGACAGCTGTACGGGAGCGGGAAATTAAATCTGCGCAAATCTACAAAAAAATAAGCCCCAATTAAACCTTTCCCATCAGCGTTAGTCTTACTCAACAAATACGCAGTTTGAATGCACAAAAAAGATGACAGTGATGACAGGATAGTGAAGCTGTTGCAAAATCATGCGACCATCGAACAAGGCTTTAAACTGCTGGTTGAACACTACAGCCGGCGGCTATATTGGCACATTCGAAGCATCGTCAAATCGCATGAGGATGCCGACGACGTCGTTCAAAATACTTTCTTGAAGATTTTCAAGGGGATTAATGGATTCAAGTCTGAAGCCAAACTTTACACTTGGCTTTATCGGATTGCCACCAACGAAGCTCTCACTTTTTTGCGCAAGCAGAAAGAGACTCACCCCCTAGACAGCGAGCACGTTGTCCAACAAAAATCGCCTGCGTATCATGATGAACAAAACACCCTAAAAAGACTCGAACAAGCCATTGCGTTGTTACCTGAAAAACAAAGGTTGGTCTTCCATCTTCGATATTTTGATGAGATGACCTATCAAGACATTGCACAGATAACCGGCACGTCCACGGGGGCGCTCAAGGCCAGCTATCACCACGCAATCAAAAAACTGGAAAACTACTTAAAAATTAACAATATTCTCTGACATGAAAGATCCTGAAATCAAAAAAGAACTGGAGCATTTATCTCCTCTTTTGGATTCGATTAAGCAGCAGCGACAACAGGGCTTGCCGGATGATTATTTTGAACAACTAAATCAAAAAATAATCGCACAAAACATTAAAAATGAGCCGGTTAAGACTAAAAGAGTAAAGCTTATTTATTTGGCAAAAATAGCCGCAATAGGCATCATCATTTTAGGCATGACTTGGATTATAAAGCCCTTCTTTGAAAGCCCTACACCGACGAGTCAAGACACCATTGAGCAAGAAGAAATACTTGCCTACATGGAAGACAATATTGATAATATTACGGAAGATGAATTAATCAATCTTTTGGACGATGCTGACCTTGTAACAACTCCGACAGACAATGACCTGCTTGACGAAATTGACATTAACGACATCAATGAAGAGCTCTTAGAAGAGTACATTGAAATACAACTTTAATCACACCACAAAAATTTTTCTGATATGAAATTAATAAAGCATTTTGGTATTTTTTTCTTGCTTTTAGCCACGACGGTTACCTTTGCCCAGCCGCCAAACAAAAAAGCTCGTATAAAGGCCTTTAAGGTCGGTTTTTTCACCGAGCAATTAGCCCTAACACCGGCCGAAGCCGAAAAATTCTGGCCCATCTACAACCAATATGAAAATGACTTAAAAGCATTGCGCAAGAATCGTCCTAAAAAGGAACAAATCGAATTCATGAGTGATGCCGAGCTACAAAACCTTTTGAATGGATTCTTTAGTCACCAAGAACAAGAAATCAACTTACAGCGAAAATTGGCGAAGGACTTGGAAGGCGTCTTGCCCCTACGAAAAATCGTCAAACTTCAACTCACCCAAAGACATTTTAAAAGAGAGCTAATCAAGAAATTGAAAAACCATAAACGTAGGAAAATGTCTCCAGCCGGTAAAGGTAGAAAGAACAGACCTGACCACCCGAGACATCCAAGAGATTAAGTTACAGTTTCGCTGTCTAATGACCGGATAATTTGTAAAGGCTAAGGCTAGCATACAATATAGCAGTAGGGAGATGCCACGGTGTTACCCTACTGCTTTTTTTATCATTCCTTAGGCTCGCAAAAAATAAAGTGCAACAAAAGTCTCAAATTCTCCCTTCTTTTGCAAGAAAAAATTGAAGCTCAGTCAACCTATTGCCCATCTACTTTTATTTTTGGTTGCCCTAATTTATGGCGCAACCTTTTCCATCGCCAAGGAAGTCTTGGATGACAACTATATTTCCCCAAGCGGATTTATTGTTTTGCGGATTTCTTGTGCGGTCATTCTGTTTTTTATTTTCAGCCGGAAGGCGAGAATAACAATTAGCAAAAAAGATTGGCTCAGACTCGTCCTTTCCGGACTTTTTGGAGCTGCCGCCAACATGCTCCTTTTCTTTTATGGGCTAAAATACACTACGCCCATCCATGCGGCCTTAATCATGACCACCACACCAATTTTAGTCTTGGTGATTGCCCTTTTGCTCCGTATGGAAGCCATCAGCCTAAAAAAACTACTAGGCATCGGGCTGGGAATGACCGGTGCGGTTTTGATTATCACCGGGGGTAAGCCACCGGACTTTACGCCTTCACATGCGAATGGCGACTTAATGGTATTTCTGAATGCCGCCAGCTATGCCATCTATCTCATCATCATCAAAGATTTGCTCAAAAAATATCCGCCATTAGTTGTACTAAGGTGGGTCTTTTTATTTGGGTTTATCTTTGTCTTGCCTTTTGGGCTGCCGTCACTGCTTCATGTCTCATGGAGTACGTTTCCACTAAAAATATGGCTGGCAACGGGATATGTACTATTCTTTGCGACCTTTCTGACCTACTACTTAAATGTTAGTGCCCTACGGGTCGTCCCTGCTTCGACTGTAAGTTTTTATATCTATTTACAGCCGGTTTTAGCCACTGTTATTGCCACCTTATTGGGAAAAGATCACTTGGATTTGCGGGATAGTTTTCTTTTTCTTTTAATATTTTTAGGGGTTTACTTAGTCAGCAAAAAATAAAATTGCCCCAAAATCTACAAATAAAAAAATGTCACATATTAGGCACTTTTTTTAAGAAAGTAACACCTATATTTTTTTAAAATAAGTAATAAAAATAAATGGAGATAAATAAAATCTAAAACCCCTTGAACAATAGCTTATTAAAAAGCATACAAACTACAAATTTAACAAAATCGCCATAACTACCTAATAAAGTGAAAGTTATAAAACGCATTCTTTAGTTTATAAAAAAAAATATGTAAAAAAATATCTCCAAAAACTACCTTAATCTGCTATTATTTACTGTATATTTACGCCGCACTACACAAACAATGTAATAAAATATGAAGCATTTCAATCGCCTAGAAAAACTACTTTTTGAGTACACGGCACTGTCACAAAGCGAAAGCGTTCCAAACCTTGAGAAAACGGTCTATCAAGAATTGGCTGATTTTTGTATTTATTTGAAAAAATATTCGCTTGGACTTGAAGTCGTTGACTCCGCAATCCAAATTTATCCTTTTACGCCTGATTTTTTAGTAAAAAAATCTGAGATACTGCTTTTACTCAACAAACCACAACAAGCTCTTTCCGTGCTCAGCGATATTGACCATTTGGCCAGCCTGTCACGAACAGCCCAGTTGCTCCGTGCGAAAGCACTCAGTGCGACCGGACAAAATAAAGAAGCATTGGATCTGCTAGGACAATTAGATAATGAGAAAAAAAATGATTTTAGTGTGTATCAGCTCCAAGCCTCTATTTTTGAAAAGATGCAGCAGTTTGAAAACCTATACCAAGTAACCAAGAGTCAGATTTTTAGCGCCCCTAAAGAACAAATCGAAGAACTCCTAGACAGGCATTTGTTTTTTACGGAAATCACTTCCAATCATTCCGATGCCATCTCTTTCCTCAACAAAGTAATTGACATTTACCCCTTCTCATCCACCGCTTGGGGTAACTTGGGCACCGCTCACAAAACACTTGGAGAATGCTTTGAAGCGACCGACGCCTTTGAGTATGCCATTGCCATTGACCCTACCAACAAATCAGCCTATTTCCAAACAGCTGAATGCCTAGAGAGTATCGACGAGTATGACAAAGCCATTAATTATTACCTCGAATATCTAAATAACATCAATTATCGTGACCCTGACGCCATAATCAGACTTAGCCATTGCTACATTAAAACCAACCAGAACCAACAAGCCATTGCGCTTCTACAGCAGACCATTGACACATCCCCGGAACTAGAGGAAGCCTATCATTTATTAGGCGTCGCACTCCTGTCTTACAATCCTAAATCCGCATTAAAAAATCTTCACAAAGCTGTTGTCCTAAACCCCAATAATGAAATCTTTGTTATCGAATTAGCCAATGCCTACTTCCTTCTTGGAGATAACGAAAAAGCACTTGAATACTATCAAGAATCCATCATCATCGCCCCCGACTTAATGGAAACTTGGTATCCCTTCATCAAATTTCTTTTTGTTACGGAGCAATTTGAGCAGCTAGAAGATAGCCTAGAAGAGCTCTCGTCATTTTTCAACATCGACCAGTACATTTACTACAAAATTGCCTTTTTAATCCAAACCGGCAAACGGGAAGAAGCCAAATACTGGCTTGCCGAAGCGCTTACCATTGATTTTAAGGCGCACTCACTACTTTTCGAGTTTATTCCAAATTTAGCCCAAGATGGGGAAATCATCAAGGTAATTGAGCAATATCGCACCTAAAGGGTATGGCGGTATATGCACGTAGGGGCGAACCTTGTGTTCGCCCAAGTAACAGCGAACCTTGTGTTCGCCCAAGTAACAGCGAACCTTGTGTTCACCCAAGTAACAGCGAACCTTGTGTTCGCCCAAGTAACAGCGAACCTTGTGTTCGCCCAAGTAACAGCGAACCTTGTGTTCACCCAAGTAACAGCAAACCTTGTGTTCGCCCAAATAACACCTAAACCGGAATTTTCCGGACTCGACGTTCATGGCGTCCCCCTTCAAATGGCGTATTTAA
>JALVCY010000076.1 GCA_027009605.1 Saprospiraceae bacterium | reverse complement strand
ATCCAAGCTAACCGGAATAAACACATCCGGCATGACCGACTTCATTAATGCTTCTTTGGGGAGCATGATGGCTACTGTTTTCATCAAGAAAAAAGCTTCAGACATATAGTACAGACCATCATAGCCGTTTCGGTTGCCCCATGAATTTTTAATAATGTAGTAGTTATTTCCCTTTTGATCTTTGGCTTTTCCGACAATGTGCATCAAATGGTCATCGGTGGTGGACCAATTTTCATAGCCTTTTTGACGCAAGTCCTGAGTCACCTTCATTTCTTTCACGATGCCGTCCTTGTCCAAATCTTTATTATTTTCCGGAAGGACAATCACTCCCTCCCGGCGACCAAATCCTTTTTCGCTCACATCTCCATCCCAAGAGACCGTGTATCCATGCTCCAAGGCATAATCCGTCTGCTTTTTCAAATCTTCCAAAGGGATATTGTAGTACAGCCCGTTGGAATAATTGTCCGGAATTTCTAATACAAAATAGTGCCGAAAAGGATGATGGGTAAAGGAAGTGAGTTCGATATAATCTTTGGCATCAAAGCCCAATTTTTCGGCATAAGTTTTAGGCGTATAAGACTGCCCGTCCACCTTAAACATAATAGGCACCTTACCCAAATACACATCCAAAATGGCCTTGAATCCATCCAACCAATACGGCGAAGGGTGCTTGGCTTCCAATACGCCATCCAAATAACCTTTTAAGACGGCCGCCAATTCATCATGATCATAAATCTTCTCCCCTTTGGGGCGGGCATCATACACCGATTGGGGAACGACTCCGTGCCGACCCATCTCCCGCATAAAGTCATGAGCCAGCCCGCCTTGAGAAAAATTAGCCTTGCCCTGACGGTGAATATAATTCTTAGCTTTATCAATATAGATATATCTTACGATAAACATTTCCGCCAAGTCAACGGGCTTTTCATGCTTGCGCAAAGCTTCCGATTCCATGTAAGATGCCGTAGAATAAGACCAGCAGGTGCCGGTACGGTCTTGGCTTTTGACCGGTGTTTGCTCCAAGTTAATGGTATTTTTGAACTTGTACTGAGCAGAAGCCGTTGATAATGAGCAAATTAGAGCAAAAAGAAGAAGACCAATTTTTTGTCGCATGATGTTTTTGGCTGTGAAGTTACGGAATTTTTTAGTTTTTAACTTTGAGTCCACTCCGAAAACTACCTTGGTAACCAAATGGGGCTAAAGCCCCTAATAGTTTTGCTTCTTTTCGTCCGTTGGTTAAAACCAACGGTAAAGTAAAACCAACGGTAAAGTAAAACCAACAGTAAAGTAAAACCAATGGTAAAACAGGTGCGCTAGGGCTTTAGACTTTTTCATAATTTTAGCTTTCCAAAAGTTGAGTCCACTCCGAAAAGTCCACTTAGCGAAGAAGTAATACAAGAACTTTCCAAAAGTTTTGAACTTTTAGAAAGTTTTATCACAACGTTTGAAACTTTTGGAAGGCTAAGAAAAAATCTATACCCGTTCGGGACTACAAATCAAAAAACCAACTATTTTATACCCTATCGGGTATTTTATCAAATAATTCCTTATTTTTGTACCCGTAAAGGTATAATTCATGACAGAAATAGCAGCATTCTTAAAATATAAGCGAAAGGAATTAGGCTTAACCCAAGAAGAACTGGCGCAAAAAGCAGGTGTCGGTATTCGATTTATCCGAAAAATGGAGCAGGGTAAAGAAAGCCTACAATTAAACAAGGTCAACCAAGTTTTGTCTTTATTTGGATTTTGTATGTCTCCAACAAAAATTGGACTGAATCCTTATGAAATCGCTCTAAATTTCAAAAATGATGCTCGCTCTAGATATTTTAAGAAAGCAGTAAAAATTACTTTGAAAAATAGAATCATTAAATACGGATTTATCATGGATGAAATCATAGACTTGGACAATCACAAAATATCAGGGTGGAAATTCCTTTCAAACAGCAATGCCCTAAAATACCAAAAAAATAGGGACAATGAATTATTAGAAATAATTTCACATGCTGACATCCAAAATATTGAAGCGCAATGAAAAAAGGATTCATTTATAAAAAAGAAGTATTGGCAGGGACTATTTGGGAAGATGAAGATGGATTTCATTTCCAATATGACAATTCCTATCTAACAAATCCCAAACATGGCAGCATCAGTAAAACTTTACCTTTACGTGAAGAAGAATATGTCAACAAAAATATGATTCCTTTTTTTGACGGGTTAATTCCGGAAGGTTGGTTATTAGAAATTGCTATTGACAATTGGAAGTTAGCCCCAAGGGACAGAATGAACCTTTTACTCACGCTATGCCAAGACAACATTGGTGATGTCAGTATAAAAAAAGAGAATAAAAAATGAAATGTTTAATCTGCTACAAACCCCTTGACAAATCAGAAATAGATTATCATAAAAAATGCCTAAAAAGAGAGTTTAGGTTTAAGCAAATGCCTTTAATTGACATTAATGAAAAGGAATTAAAGAAACATGCCAAAGAAGTCATTGAAGCCAACATTGCGATTACAGGCGTTCAACCCAAATTAAGTTTGTGGCTTAATGAAAACAAACAAAATATTCGTTTTACAATTATTGACAATAAAAGTAATTTCATCATAAAGCCCCAAAGTAAAATCTATCCATCTTTACCGGAAAATGAAGACCTTTGCATGCATTTAGCTTCTGAATGGAATATTCACACGGCCAAACATAGTTTAATTCGGTTACCATCCGGCAACTTAGCTTATATCACCAAAAGGTTTGATAGAGATAAAGACAAAAAAATAGCGTGTGAAGATTTGTGTCAACTTTCAGAAGTTTTAACCGAACACAAATACAGGAGCAGCTATGAAAAAACAGGAAGAATTATTCGCAAATACTCTTCACAATTGGGATTAGATACTTTAAGTTATTTTGAATTAGTTTTATTTAGTTTTATTATCGGAAATGCAGATATGCATCTGAAAAATTTCTCCATGTTGGAAAATAATAAGGGGCATTTTGCTTTAAGCCCTGCTTACGACTTATTATCCACTTTTTTAGTCATCCACAATGAAAGTGAGCAGATGAGCTTAACACTAAATGGCAAGAAAAATAAACTAAATAAAAAAGACTTTGATACACTAGCCAATAACTTATCCATCAATGAAAAGCAAAGGGACAATATTTATAACAAATTCACTCAAAAACAAGCCGATATCAATTGGTGGATTACCAATAGTTTTTTACCCGAAAATCATAAAGAAAAACTACAAGACCTGATTCATACTCGACTTCAAATATTCAATTTTAAGTAGCCGTAGTTATTATCTAACTTTCCAAAAATTTCAAACTTTTGGAAAGATAACCGTTATTCTTTCTTTTAGCTCCCAATAGCTAGCTATCGGAAATTTTTTTAAGGGGAATCAACCACCCAAAATCATCACTCCTCCACCACAATCCGCCCCACACTCTCCTCCATCCCATCCACCAAATATCGATAAAAATAAACCCCCGCAGGCCGGTTGGCCACATCTATCCGAATGTCTGCTTCCCCTTGCGGAAAAATTCGGGCAACCGTCCGCCCCAATCCATCTATCAATTGAATCGATGAACGCTTTCGAAAAGGAACACCGTTATTGGACAAAATGACATAATCATTCGCCGGATTAGGATACACAGACAACGCTTGACGTCTCCCCGGAATCTCAGGCTCATTGGCTACAGGCCAACAATGTAAGGTATCTACACAGCCATTGGGACTCAATTTTATCAAAAAACCATAAGGCCCTGTATTCGTATTAATCGTCCCCATGGACACAATACTCCCACTTGACAACAAACCCGTTCCGCGTATGACCACCTTCTTTGTCGTATTATTCTCATACACAGAATCCTGTCGCAACCAGATACTATCACCTTCCGGTGAAATCTTTAGGTGCACTCCCCGCATGGCCGCAGTCGGCAAACCATCCGGCGTAAATGATGGAAACATCTCCCCCGTAACTAAATAATTATTATCAGGGAGCTTCACCATCTGCCGATAATACTGACTTGCCCCATAGAGCTCGCTATAGATATGCTGCCAAACCACATTTTTATCACTATCCAACCGAAATATTTGTGGCCGGGAACGATAACTCCCGGGACTATTCGATAATTCTTCCCACGTCCCCCCTATACAAAACATCCCACCATCATCCAAAAGATCACAGTCCCATGCCCATGCAATATTATCACTTGCTTTGGCTTCCCAGTCCCATTTTAGCTCCCCTAAGCTATCAATGGCAAAAATGTACGCATTTGACCATGTTACCTGATTAGGAAAATTTAATATTTCTGAACGTGCAGCAAGCACCCAAAAAGTATTGCTATCTATTTTTTTTAGATCCACAGTAAGAACCCTAATATCCATTACTGGATAAGTCTTCCTCCACAACTCCTCCCCTTCCGCATCTGTACGTATAACCATCGAATACTTGGTATTATTTGCATTATCTACATTCCAGCATAGTACCATATACCCTCCATCCGGCATCTGGACCAAACTATTACCCCCTGACATATTTCCACTTGGGTACTTTTTTAGTATGTCTAACTCTAAGTTATGGTGTACTTTCAATAAATAAGGGGGACCTAATGATGAAAATATACCTCCAGTTATTGCATAACCTCCATCAGAAGTAGCTATTATCTTTTTCCTCCCACTCGAATAAACTAACCATTCACTTGTGTCTATATAACTTTTCATCGAAAGAATATTTCCCAAACTATCCATCTTATAAAATCGCATCCCTTGCCGCCCTTCCCCATCCCAAGCAACACTATATAACACAACCGTATCTTTATCGACCACCATATCCCGGAATAAAGTCTTATCAGGAATAGAATCATCATAGACCTTTATAAAGCCTGGCTGGGTCATTCCTAAGGCCGGTGTGACCACACACAAAAAAATTACTATTATACGCTTCATTACATCTATTTTTATTGGTAACTGTTTATTGATTCATTACTTTCCAAAGTTAAGCCTGCTCCGAAAGGCCTAGTTTTTGAGATAGCTGGAAAAGTTACCAAATTTCATTCTAATTAAGTGTTTCATGTTCAATTGTTGAATCCGCTCTGAAAAGGCACAGCTGCCAAAAATTAAGGCACGGAACAAAATTTTTCTCTGTTTAGTAATGAAGCAAAAATAAAGTGCTCCAATATACGCAGTTATTCTTTCTTTAGCTCCCAATAGCTAGCTATCGGAAATTTTTTTAAGGGGAATCAACCACCCAAAATCATCACTCCTCCACCACAATCCGCCCCACACTCTCCTCCATCCCAT
>JALVCY010000075.1 GCA_027009605.1 Saprospiraceae bacterium | reverse complement strand
TCGCCGAACCGACGAGGGAAGTCTCTGGATCAAATCCTGTATAAGGAGTGAATAGTAACAGGTTTCTTCCTGAAACAGAAATAGAAAAATCTCTTAGCCCAATTTTCTTCATGATATCTCCAAAGCTATATCCAAAGGTAATATATCGAAGTCTATAATATGATGCATCTTCAACGAAGTGTTCAGCTACGGAGCCAAAACCTCCACCATTACCGGTGTACCAGTTTTCAGTTAAAGGTGCCTTGATGTCATTGGCTGAACCATCAGAAGCCTTTATGCCTTCAAAAACATGCGTAGCAGTACTATAATCACCTACGTAACCTTGATTATCATTCCAAACAAGGGGATCTCTATCCTCAGTAATTTTCGTCCGCCCAAAGAAAGTAAGGGCACCTTTTGTGCCATTCCACATGTCACCACCTTGTTTAATGTCAAACAAGAAGGATAGTGAAAATTTCTTATAGGATAAAGAGTTGGTAATCCCTACTAGAAAATCAGGGTTTGGATTACCTATAACTCTATTAACAGGATCCGCTAAAGGGAAACCATAATTCGGGTTATAATCTGCTGCATCAGGGTCTGGACTGCCTGAATCATCGATGATTAAAGCACCATCAGGATTATATGGCTTGTCTGGATTAAATTTGTTCCCATCATTTGCATGTTGGAAAGCACCACCAAATATTTGGCCATATTCGTACTTCTTAATGATATTGCCATCCTCATCTTTTAATGGAGCAATATTGTAAATACCAGCACTATTGAATCCATCCAAATACTGATTTGGAACACCTTCTGGTAACGATTCAACAGTAGTTTTCCATTTTGAGAAATTCACATTCATATCCCATCGGAAGTTCTTAGCTTTTACCGGAATAAGGCCAAGAACGATTCCAGTTCCAACAGTTTTCAATTCACCAGAATTGACTATTGCTCTTTGGTATCCAGTTGAATTTGGAATATTAATTGCAATAATCTGATCTATCGATTGTCGGTTATAGTAAGATGCATCTAGCGTAACTCTTCCTTTAAGAAATCTTAAATCTGTGCCTAGTTCGAATTCCTTTGTTTTTGATGGTTTTAAACTTGGATTTCCTGCAACTGCACTCAGTGTGAATCCAGAAGTACCTTGGAACGGTAATCCTATTCCATTTGTCCAGCCATCACCTAAAGTGTTGACAGTTCCTCCATTAAAAGATGGAGAGATAAATGGTGTAGATGTAGAGTATGAACTAGGTGCACCTCCTCCTACTTCTGCGTATGATGCACGTAATTTACCAAAAGTCAACCAGTTGGGTTTGACGATTTCACTAAACACAAATCCCATAGAGACTGATGGATAGAAGAATGAAATATCCTTCCCACTAAATTCTTTGGTAGGGGTGATTAAGGTTGAACTCCAGTCATTTCTTCCAGTCAATGTCAAATATAACATATTCTTGAAACCAAAATCAACACTTCCAAAAGCACCAACTGATTTATTGTTGGAATGACCAATTTGTGAACTGATATTTTGGGTGTTACCCAATTTTCTAAATCCAATAAAATTCAAGCTACTTCCAGTTGTTGTAGTGTTTACTAACTCCCTGTTAAACATATTGATGCCCACATTATAGCCTAAGGAGAAATTGTCTGCTATTTTCCCGTTACCTAATAGACTTATATATGTGTCAGTATGCTTATAATTATAAGCATCTTCTACAACTTGACCAGTCGGGAACGCACGTGAACCTATCTCAAATTCTTGTGTGCGTAAGTCAGAATAAAAATCTGTACCAATTGTTGAACTAATCGTAACCCAGTCATGTAGCTTATAAGCTATATTAAGATTTCCTAAAACTCTATTGACGTGGTCATTAAAAGGTGTATTGTTGACTACCCAAAAAGGATTATCATACCCTCCACCTCCACGATAGTTTCTTTGTGAGCCATCACGAAACTGGTAGGCTTCCTTATTATCAGCTCCATTTGAAAAGCCGTTAGAGTTATCAAAAGTTACTGGTGTACGCAGCAAACCTAGCATTATGCCTGATACATTTGAACCTTGCTGAATTCTTTGTCCCCCTGAACGGATGTAGGAGGCCCCTGCACTAATGTCAAGTCTATCGTTCAAAGCCCTAGTGCTGATTGAAAAGCCGGCATTGAATCTGCGAAATGTGTTTTTTGGAACAATACCGTCTTCTTTTGTGTTACCAAAGGAGAAACGATAATTAGTTTTATTTTGCCCTCCTGTGACAGATAAGTTATTAGTCCAAGTCTGCCCTTGCTGAAATAAAGCACCTACGTTATCATATGGTTGAACTTTTCCCTTTTTATCTGGGCTGCTTTGGCCTACTATACGACCATTTTTGTCCCATTTATAATTAGTATCACCATCATAGTATAAAGTATCCAATTTGGCGCCCCAACTAAGTGCTCGACCAAATCCACCCCACCATGGATTCGAAGCATCTGGCCCAGTCCAAAGACCGGCACCACCTTGTGAAAACTTATCTTGAAGCTCTACAATATTTGATACCTTAGAAAAGGTTACATTAGAATTATACTCAACTTGTAATTTTTCAGCTTTATTACCTTTTTTTGTGGTTATTAAGATAACCCCTCTCGCTCCTTCTATACCATATAAGGCTGTTGCAGATGCACCTTTCAAGATATTAATTGATTCAATGTCATTTGGGTTGATATCCATACCGCGATTGGAATTTGATACACCGCCCAAGGAACGTTCTGTATTATTCTCTGAATTGTTAACTCTAACACCATCTACAATCAATAATGCTTGGTTGTTGCCATTAAAAGATGTTTGTCCACGCAGTACAATTCTACTTGAAGCACCAGCAGCACCATTGGATGCAGTAATCTGGACACCAGATGCTTTACCAGCTAAGGCATCTATAACATTTGTGGTATTAGCTTTTGTGATTTCATCTGAATTTACAGATTGAACAGCATAGCCAATTGCCTTTTCTGATCTAGTGACCCCTAATGCGGTAACTACAGCTTCGGTAATTTGTACCCCTTCAACAAGGGTCACATCAATGACATTGGAAGCGCCAATAGGTACTTCTTTTGTAGTAAATCCGGTATAGCTTACTTCTAAGCTAGTTGCGGATGCAGGGACTTTGATGGTATATTTACCGTCGAAGTCTGTTGTTGTCCCGACTGTTGTGCCTGTCACAAGGACGCTGGCACCATACAGTGGAGCACCTTTCTCATCTGCTACTACCCCGGAGATAGTTCGCTGAGCTAAGGCTAAACTGGCACTGAAAAAAATCAGTGCAAAAACGAGTGAAAGTTTCTTCATTACTCATTCGATTTTGATTAAAAAATAAGGTTTAATTGCAAATGTATGAAAAGACTATACATTTGAAAAATTTTAAGGCAACTATTATCTTAATATTTAGACGTTATATGCGCTCTTTTCGTTGGCATATAGACCATCTATCGTAATAATTCTTTATACATCTGCACCGTATTAGCCAATCCGTAGTACAATGCGTCAGAGATAAGTGCATGACCTATAGAGACTTCGAGTAGGTTGGGTATATTTTGCTTGAAGTGCTTTAAGTTTTCTAAGTTGAGGTCATGACCGGCATTAATTCCTAGATTTAACCGGTTGGCGACTAGGGCGGCTTGCGCAAATTCTTTGATGGCTTGGTTCGGATTTTTTGCGTAAGCAGCGGCATAAGGGCCGGTGTAAAACTCTATCCTGTCTGTGCCCGTAGCTTGAGCGGCTTCCAATTGTTGGGGGATGGGCTCAATAAAAAGGGACACGCGAATCTGCTCTTGATGCAATTTTTTGATTGTTTTTTGCAGAAAATCACCGTGCTGAACACAATCCCATCCGGCATTTGATGTCAAAACACCCGGTGGGTCGGGCACGAGGGTGCATTGATCCGGCTTATTTTTGAGTACTAGCTCCAAAAAAGCTTCAGAAGGGTAGCCTTCTATATTGAATTCGGTGGTCACTAGTGATTTTAGGATGGGGATGTCAGCGTATCTAATATGTCGTTCATCCGGACGCGGGTGTACGGTGATGCCTTCGGCTCCAAATTTTTCGATATCTGTCGCAATTTGGTAGAGATTGGGCAAATTGCCTTCCCGGGCGTTCCGGATTAAGGCGATTTTATTGATGTTTACGCTTAATTTGGTCATTGATTGTCGTGTTTGGGCTCGGTTCGTTTAAGAAATAGTGCAGAAAAACAGATATAACCCATTCAGAATCCAACAAAATGGAATGTCTCTATAAACCCCAAAAATGATATTTAGTTTGAATATGAGTCACAAATTTTGCGGGGACAACCGAAGGATTTGGCAAATGTAATAAATAGTGTTTTCTTTGCAGAAATAAAAAAGAATATGTCTTCAGAGAATTCGCATGCGGGTCATCCATTTCATCCCTTGATGAGCCTAGTCAGCTTGGTTATTTTGTTTAGTTTACTCGCTCTTGGCGTACTGTATGCACTGGGTAAGATGGATCATATCGACTATTTAGACAAGGCTTCTATGGAGCATGCGAGCATACGGACTATCCAAGTTGAGCTATTGGTTCAGCACATTATGCTATTTATAATACCGGGAGCTTTGACGATATTTATATTTCCCCTGTTGCGTCCAAAGGGTACGTTTTCTTTGGGGCAGGTCGATTGGGAGCGGGTAGGATTAGTGAGCTTGCTTTTTGTGGTAGGTCTGCCGATTGTAGGGATATTGAGTTGGGTCAATATGCAGATTCCCCTTTCGGGAAATATGGAAGCCATGGAGTCACAAGTGAATGAGGCGATTAAGACCTTGCTGGGCTCCGGCAATATACCGATGGTGGTATTTATAATGGGATTGATTCCGGCTATCGGGGAAGAATTGGTTTTTCGGGGAGTTATCCAAAAGAGTTTGGAGAATTGGACAAATCGTCCCCATCTGTCCATTTTATTGGCCGGTGCTATATTTAGTTTGATTCATTTTCAATTTGCGGGATTTTTACCTAGGATGTTTTTGGGGATGCTGTTGGGCTATGCCTATTACTATTCCGGTAGTATTTTAGTTCCTATGGTATTGCATTTTTTGTTTAACGCTACTCAGGCTGTCGCCATGGTCGTCTATCCCGAAATGTTGGACGAGTTAGGGAAAACAGGGGACGTGGAAATGCCTTCTTGGTGGGCAGGGCTATTGGCTGTTTTGGCTTTTGGCTATATTTTTAGCCTTTTGCTTAAGCGGGAATCGCCTTGATGCTTGTGGTTGGGTGATGATTTTTGCCGGTTTAACTTTCCGCAGATTTGTTTTCCGCAGATGTGCGCAGATTTGGTTTTCGCAGATT
>JALVCY010000074.1 GCA_027009605.1 Saprospiraceae bacterium | reverse complement strand
GCCTTCAAGGAGGCGACCTAGACATACTTTCTGACCCCCCAAGCGCCGGTTTTTGGGGCATATTGGGTCTCATTCCCTATTATTTTACAGTCTCTTACATGTTTGCCATACCTTTGGCTATATTTAAAGACATGGGTGCGTGGGAAGCTATGGAAGCCAGCCGAAAAATCATCACCAAAAAATGGTTTCTATTCTTCGCATTCTATGTAGTGACTTCATTGATGTCCGGTATTGGGTTTTTGCTATTCCTTATCGGCATGCTTTTTACGGTTTCCTTGGCCTTCCTGCCGTTATATGCTGCTTTTGAAGACATTGTTGGGGTTGATGATGACGAAACCAATCCGTATGATGATGACTTGGAGCATTTGATTGTTTGATTGTGAAAGTATTGGTAACCAACATGTTGGTGTTCAATTTGTGCTTCGCACGTTCAAATTGCCCTTCGGGCGTTCAAATGCCTTTGGCGTTCAAGGGAGCACGCTCTTGGGGGCCTAGCCGTTAAATTTAAGGATTAAGATTTCTTTCTTGCCTTCCCGTTGTACCGTTGTACCGTTATACCGTTATACCGTTATACCGGAAATTGGCAGGACAAAACCCGATTGCGCTCGTTATAAATTAAAATAAAAATTAATGTAGATATATTTTTTGTGACATAAAAAAATACTTACTTTTGGCATGATATTTACACGTATGAGCATTATTTAGATGCTTTATCCTTATGGTTCAAGCATTTATGAATCAAAGCCCGTACTTTTGCAGCGGTTTTTTTAACATGATAAAATTTATACAACCATGAACATTGCCGTAGTCGGTACCGGATATGTAGGACTCGTATCCGGTACTTGTTTTGCCGAAACAGGCAACCACGTTGTTTGTGTCGATATTGACGCAAAGAAGGTAGAAAGAATGAGAAATGGGGAAGTTCCCATTTATGAGCCTGGTCTCGATGTTCTTTTCGAAAGAAATACTCGTCAGGGTAGATTAAGCTTTACCACTGACCTTGCCGAAGGCATAAAAGATGCGGAAGTCATTTTCTTGGCCTTACCCACCCCTCCCGGAGAAGGAGGAGCAGCTGATTTGAAATATATCCTTGGCGTAGCCGGCGATTTGTCAAAAATCATCACGGATTACAAAGTTATTGTTGACAAAAGTACGGTGCCTGTAGGCACTGCTGAAAAAGTGCATGCCATCCTTGCCAAAGAATTGAGTACAGACCTTTTTGATGTCGTCTCTAATCCTGAATTTTTGAGAGAAGGTGTTGCTGTAGAAGATTTTTTGAAGCCGGATCGTGTCGTTATTGGTACAGAGTCTGAGCGTGCCCAAAAAGTGATGACTGAGCTTTATGAGCCTTTTGTCAGACAAGGGAATCCGATTTACTTTATGGATAAGCGCTCCGCAGAAATGACCAAGTATGCGGCCAACTCTTATCTGGCAGCAAGAATTTCATTTATGAATGAAATCGCCAACCTTTGCGAAAGAGTCGGTGCGGATGTAGATAGCGTCCGGAAAGGAATGGGCTCCGATAGTCGTATCGGTAAGCGTTTCTTATTTCCCGGTGTAGGATACGGCGGAAGCTGTTTCCCAAAGGACGTGCAAGCACTAGCCATGACCGCAGAAGAGTATGGTTATGATTTCAGAATCTTGAAATCAGTCATGAAGGTGAATGCAGATCAAAAGAAAATTCTTTCGACAAAAATCAAGCGCTATTTCCTTGGAGATATGACCGGTAAAAAGGTCGGTATTTGGGGGCTTGCATTCAAACCCAATACAGATGACATTAGAGAAGCACCCGCTTTAGAAATCATCCAAGACCTTTTGGATGCCGGGGCTTCAATCATAGCCTATGACCCGGAAGCGATGGGTAATGTAAAAGAAATTTTTGGAGACAAGATTACTTTTGCCAAAGACCCTTATGAAGTCATTGAAGATATCGACGCACTAGCCATCGTTACCGAATGGAGCGCATTTAGAAATCCAGACTTCAACGTCTTTAAAGAGAAGCTCACAGGTAAAGCCGTTTTTGATGGCCGGAATCTATACTCTTTGGACAAAATGAAAGCCATGGGTATTTATTACGATAGTATCGGTCGAAATAAGGTTGGATAAATCCTTCTAAAAAAGACCTAGTTTATACAAAGCCACTTACGATTTTAATTGTAAGTGGCTTTTTGTAATTATTCAGGATAATTCACTTGGCTCGCATGAATAGTTAGGTTTCTTGTGCGTCAACCTACACAAAAATGCCTGTTTTCTACCTAAAAATTGGGATACCTAAACAGTTGCTGTTTTTTTGATAAGTTGATAATTTTTAGACATACAATTTTTTTTATATGCTACTTGGGCGTAGTCGGGCTTTGTCCCTTACTTTTCGATAAATATCAAAGTGATTTGACTTGAAAAATTAGCCCCTGCTTGACTTTAGCCGTTTTTTTTTATTTTTATTTGTTCTGTTAATGGGGCTAAAGCCCCTGATAGTTTTACTTCTAGTCCGTTGGTTAAAACCAACGGTAAAACAGGCACAAACTTGGATTCCGGGTATCTCTTTAATTTCATTTTCTTTGCTTTTACCGTCTGCTTTAGCTTTTTCGTCTGCTTTAGCTTTTACCGTCTGCTTTAGCGTTTACCGTCTGCTTTAGCTGACGGACTAAAGCTAAGCAGGAGACCGGCTTTAGCCGCATTTTTTTTTGTTTAGTCAGTCAATGGGGCTAAAGCCCCTTTGGGGTTTGCTTCTAGTCCGTTGGTTAAAACCAACGGTAAAGTAAAACCAACGGTAAAGAAAAACCAACGGTAAAACAGGCACAAACCCGGATTCCGGGTATCTCTTTAATTTCATTTTCTTTGCTTTTACCGTCTGCTTTAGCTGACGGACCAAAACTAAGCAGGAGACCGGCTTTAGCCGCATTTTTTCCCTAGAAACTTACGCCCATTACAAACAATCGAAAAGGGGCAATGGGGACAAAACCCGACTGCACCCATACAACTTGTGTTTGTACTGTAGCTTAAAATAGGAGCACCTAGACAGTTACCGGTTTTTATACTTTTTTCCCCCTATTTTCGTTAAGATGTTTTGGGATTCATTCTCGATATTAGTGTAAGTATAATCTACCAAATTAAAGCGTCATGCGAACTATACCCTTCTTTTTTTTCATTACCGCCCTTGTTTTACTTTCTGCCTGCAATCGCCCCCGAAGAGTAGAAGTCAAAGACGAAAACGGCCAATTATCAGAAGTTTACTTTTTGGCGAAAGACAGCCTGAAGACAGGAGTCGCCACAACATATTACGTCGAAACCGGTAAAGTGTATGCCGAAGTCCCTTTCGAAAAGGGCAAGGAAAATGGCGTCGCCAAATTATATTATCCTTCCGGAAAAACTCAAGAAACCACCACCTATAGCAGCGGTGAATTTCATGGCCCCAGCAAAACATTCTACGAGAATGGCCAACTAAAAAGCATCGTCAATTTTGTCCATAATTCGATGGAAGGCAAATGGACTGCCTATTATCCGGATGGACAAGTCAAAGAAGAAGTTACTTTTCACCAAAATGATGAAAATGGCCCCTTCGTCGAATATTACGAAAATGGCCAATTAAAAGCTAAAGGAAACTATAAAAACGGTGATAATGAAGATGGACTCCTAGAGCTTTATGACGAAAGTGGCACTTTAGTCAAAAAAATGGACTGTAAACTAGGCCGTTGCCGGACTATCTGGTCTAAAGAAGTCGATAAACAAAGCGAGTAGTGTAAAATAATAAATAGTCTAACTTAAGTTTCGGTACATCGGTGTAGCGGTGTAACGGTCTAACGGGAAGGCAGGAAAGAAGTCTTGCTCCTTGAACGCCAAAGGCATTGAACGGTATAATGGTATAGCGGTTTAACGGGTAGGCAGCCAAGAGAGCGTACTCCTTGAACGCCAAAGGCAATTGAATGCCCGAAGGGCAAATTGAACGCCAAAGGCATTGAACAAAGGTAAGCTTTCTTTGCTTCGGTAAACACGAATCCAATAACCACGGGCATTCCTAACTATCGAAACTTGAGTAATCTAACTATACGGAGCTATTTTTTTAAATTTAACATTTAAGGTGCAATAATTTGTCTAGGGCATCAGTTTTACAGGTGATAGTTTTATTATTCACATCGGGGAGTTCATGGACTTTCCAATAATACCAAATTGAAAGCTGCCTATGGCTAAGAAAATTACAATCGAAGATTTAGTTGCGTACATCTACAAAGAAGTGTCTCCAATGAGAAGCATGGATATTAAGGAAGCGTTGACTAAAAATCCTATGCTCTTAGATGACTATTATCGGCTAAAAGAAGGCTTTGACCATCTTCCAAAGGTGAAGTTCAATCCTCCGACCAGCGTCATTAATAACATCTTGAAGTATAGCGCTGAAAGTGCTGTAGAATTACAGTTTTAGCAAAAACTTTCCAAATTCAAGAAAATCCTGACTCGAGCAATCGTTTTGGGATTTTTTTTTGCTCAACAAATGCCCCCTGTACTGTTCCTTATTTGACTCACAAGCTGATTCCTTTGCCCCATCATGAATCAAAAAAAACAATATGAGATTTTCGCTCTTCCTTATTGCCTGCTTTTTATTTTTTAGCGCAAGCGCACAAATCGACCCATTCGTTCCTGCTGCGCTTCACACAAAGAAAACAGCCCAAAATAATTCGGCCGGTCAAGTTTTTGCCAAGATGATTACTCCTGAAAGACTTCGCCGGCATTTAACTGTAATTGCCAGTGACGCCATGGAAGGCCGTGAAACCGGGCAACCCGGTCTGAAGAAAGCAGCAAAATACATCACCGGCCGTCTCGCCAACTATCATATTGCCCCATTTGGTCAGTTACTCCCTTCCGGAAAAAGGGGGTATGAACAACCCTTTTACTATCACAAGGAAAAATGGACTCAAAAACAACTGGTCATTAAGGGAGTGCCTGTGACTACACCGAATGATTTTGCCGTGGATATCTCCACCAATCCAAGCCGGCCTATATTCAATATTCAAGATATCGTCTTTTTGGGTTATGGTATTGATGATCCCGGCTATAGCGACTACCAAGGTCAATCCCTTGCGGGAAAAACCATCATCATCCTTTCCGGCGAGCCTAGAAAACCGGATGGCACTTACGCAATATCTCATGCACTTACTCCTTCAGAATGGTCACACAACGACTTGCTAAAGCTACAGGCCGCTCAAAAACATGGCGTCCAATTAGTGTTTATCCTTACCAACCAACTCGACCAAGTTTCTTCCAAAGTGGCTCGCTCTTGGACTCCCGGACAAGGACTGAATCCCAAAGGGAAATATGCCAATAATATCTAC
>JALVCY010000073.1 GCA_027009605.1 Saprospiraceae bacterium | reverse complement strand
AAATTTATTTGGCGAAGTGGTAGCGTCAAATTTATTTGGCGAAGTACTAGCGCCAAATTTATTTAGCGAAGTGGTAGCGCCAAATTTATTTGGCGAAGTACTAGCGCCAAATTTATTTGGCGAAGTGGTAGCGTCAAATTTATTTGGCGAAGTGGTAGCGCCAAATTTATTTGGCGAAGTGGTAGCGCCAAATTTATTTGGCGAAGTGCTAGCGCCAAATTTATTTGGCGAAGTACTAGCGCCAAATTTATTTGGCGAAGTACTAGCGCCAAATTTATTTGGCGAAGTGCTAGCGCCAAATTTATTTGGCGAAGTGGTAGCGTCAAATTTATTTGGCGAAGTGGTAGCGCCAAATTTATTTGGCGAAGTGCTAGGAAAGCCCGCCCAGCTCCCGAATGAATTTGGAAGTACCAACCACAAAGCCAACTTTGCTTTGGCTTTCGGAGAAAAGGATACTGCATACTCACCTATTTTGTGGAAACCCTACTGCTTTTTAGCCAAATCAAATTTGGCTATTACCATATAAATACCAAAAACCAAAGCACAAGTTAATTAGACAAAATCTAAATTAAACGCCCAATATGCTCCATCCTTCCACATCCCAAATATAAAGACAACCCCCAAATACAATCATAAAAAAACAATAGTATAACTTATTGATTATTAACTAGTTAAGTAATACAAACCCAGCCAATCATTTATCACACCCCATCAAAGGACTTGTCATAGAAATAAATGACTGGAGTCATTTGTAATGAAATATTAAGCCAATAGCTTTGCCCAAAATCAAACAAGTTAGGGTAAAATAACTTGCTTGTTCAAACAATAATCTGTGGTATGATTACAAGGCGAAAGTTTATTCAAATCTCCGCATTGGGGATTGGAGCAGCGTCCATGGGCGTTGGTGCCATCAATCTACTTGGAGCCCACTCCAAGTCTGACGGCTATGCAATTCAAGAGTTCAATCGTTTTCCAACTTACTGCGAAGTATGTTTTTGGAAATGTGCCGGCTGGACTTACGTGGACAAAGGGGGCAAAATTGTCAAAATTAAAGGAAACCCCGAAGATACCCATTCTAATGGACGCTTCTGTCCGCGGGGTACCGGTGGTGTTGGAATGTACAACGATACCGACCGACTTCAAGTCCCTCTAATTAGAGTCAAAGATGGAGATAAACAAACCTTTAGAGAAGCAACTTGGGACGAAGCTCTTGATTTGATTGCATCTAAGATGAAATCCGTCAAGTCCAAATACGGCCCCGAAAGCTTCGCCTTATTAAAACATGGTGCTCCAGGCAAACAAATGGAGCACCTTTTTAAGGCCTACGGATCTGACACCATCGGTGAACCCGCCTACGCCCAATGCCGGGGCCCCAGAGAAACAGCCTTTTCCACCACTTTCGGCTCTTGGGTAGGCTCTCCTGAACCAACTGACATTAGAGACACCAAGTGCATGGTATTAATCGGCTCTCATATCGGGGAGAACATGCACAACGGCCAAGTACAAGAAATGTCAGACGCCATTGAAAATGGCGCAACGATTATCACCGTTGACCCCAGACTATCCACGGCGGCCAGCAAATCCAAGTATTGGCTCCCCATAAAGCCGGCGACAGATTTAGCCTTACTATTGGCTTGGATTCATGTCATTATCTATGAAGAGCTTTACGACAAAAAATATGTCGAACAATACGGCTATGGCTTTGACGAACTCAAAGCACATGTCGCTGACATGACACCGGAGTGGGCGTATGGCATTACCACCATTCAGCCCGATGTCATCCGCGCAACTGCTCGTGAAATGGGGCATGCAGCACCCGCTGTTATTGTTCATCCCGGGCGTCACGTGGTTTGGTACGGGGATGACACACAAAGAGGCCGAGCCGTTGCTATCTTAAACGGACTATTGGGCTCTTGGGGGCGTCGCGGCGGTTTTTATTTTCCGGAAGGTATCTCTATCCCTAAATTCCCTAGACCGGACTATCCTAAGACCAATTGGAGTTGGGAAACACTCGGAGAAAAATATCCTCTCGCAGAAATGGGCATCACCACTGAAATTATCCGCGCATCAATTCCTAGTGAAGCCAAAGACGGCCACCTTGTCAAAGCATGGATGGTCGCCGGAACGAACTTAATCAAGTCTATCCCCAACAAACGGCTTATCGAAGATGCCATAAACTCTATCGACTTCATGGTTGTCGTGGACACCATGCCTTCTGACATTGCCGGGTATGCGGATGTTGTCCTTCCGGAATGCACTTACTTAGAGCGATATGATGGCATACGTGCAGCGGCACACAGACACCCTTCTATCGCCTTAAGAATGCCGGCCGTCAAACCTAAAGACGAAACAAAGCCATCTTGGTGGATTGCCAAACAAATTGGAGAACGCCTAGGCCTCCATGAATACTTCAATTTTAAAGATTACGAAGAAGTTCTCGATTGGCAGTTAAAGCAAATCGGTTCGTCTCTCGACGAAATGAAAAAAATCGGGGTAAAAAACTTTGAACGCAAAGAAGGACCGCTTTATCTTGGTGATGGGGAAGATTATGAATTCAATACCAATACCGGAAAAATTGAGTTCTACTCTACCGAGCTCGAAGCCAAAGGTTTTGACCCCATGCCCAAATATACTCCACATCCCGAGCCACCGGCGGGCTTTTACCGCCTTATTTATGGCCGGGCTCCTATGCACACATTTAGCCGGACTGTCAACAATCCTAATTTGAATGACTTGATGGATGAAAACGCTCTCTGGGTCAACCCCAGAGTAGCCAAAATCCTAGACATCAAAAACGGGCAATACGTTTGGCTTAAAAATCAAGACAATGTGTTATCCACTTTCCCCATCAAGGTTCGATTGACCGAACGGATTCGCTGGGACTCTGTCTATATGGTACATGGATTTGGTCAGACCAATAAGAGCATGTCTCGAACCTATGGAAAAGGAGCCGCAGATACAGAATTGATTACCAAAATCATGGTCGATCCAATTATGGGCGGTACCGGTATGCGGGGCAACTTTGTGATGCTGCTTACGCAAAATCCACACAACCAAAAGAATAAAAAAGAAAATCAAGATAAAAATCAAGAGATATGAGATATGCCATGGTCATTGACACCCTAAAGTGTGTTGGTTGTAGTGACTGCGTAGTCGCCTGCCAAACCGAAAACAATGTCCCCGTAGGATATTGTAGAGATTGGGTTACAGAATCTGTCGGAGGCACCTATCCTTTAGTTGATATTGAATTGCGCTCTGAGCGCTGTAATCATTGCACGGATTCTCCTTGCGTCAGATGTTGTCCGACCGGAGCCAGTCACATTATTGAAGGGGGCATTGTGGTGGTCACCCATGATGAGTGCATCGGTTGTGGTGCCTGCATTGAGTCTTGCCCTTACGATGCCCGATATACGCACCCCGAAGGATATGTCGATAAATGCACCTTCTGCTTCCATCGTGTAGAAAAAGGACAACTACCTGCATGTGTCTCCGTCTGTCCTACCAAATGCATGCATTTTGGGGATTTGGACGATGACAGTAGCGAAGTGTCCCAATTGCTTAAAAAGAGAAAACACAAGGTACTTGCTCCGGAAGCCGGGACGACTCCGAATGTCTTTTACCTAATCTAAAAAACTGCCGTAATGAAAGAAGAATTATTTGTTAGCGGAAGAAATATCCCCAATATAGACCCCCACTTACACATCTGGCATTGGCCTATCCCTTTGTACCTTTTCTTAGGGGGACTCGCTGCGGGCATATTATTTTTTGCGGCCTATTTTACCATTATGGGCAAAGAAGACAAAGTGCCGGGTGCCATCAAACTGGCTCCCATGGTCGCTCCTATTGCGATTGTAATCGGCTTGGGTGCCTTGATGTTTGATTTGACACACATGCTTTATTTTTGGCGTCTATACACGACCATCCGCCTAGAATCTCCTATGTCTTGGGGGGCTTGGGTCTTAATGGTGATGACTCCTCTTTCTTTTGCTTGGGTCTTCATACATCTTCGGGAGGTCTTTCCCAACTTCAAATGGCCTTTCCAATGGCTCTACCCCATCGAAGATTTTTTGAAAAAATATAAAGTCTGGATGGCTTGGGCGCTGATTCCTTTGACCATTGTCTTAGGTATTTATACCGGCATATTGCTTTCAGCCTTCAACGCCAGACCGCTTTGGAATAATGCCATTCTAGGGCCCTTATTCCTGACTTCAGGTCTCTCTACGGGTGCTGCCATGAATATCTTATTTGCCAAAACCAGCTACGAAAGACACCTTTTCGGAAAAATTGACTTGGGACTTATCATCGTGGAATTGTTCTTTATCATCCACATGATTATGGGTTATTATGCGGGTCCGGAAGCTCAAAAAGAAGCGCTAGATTTATTAATGGGCGGAGAGTTTACAGTCATGTTTTTTGTGTTTATTATTGGCATGGGCTTGGTTTTTCCTGCCATTTTAGAAGCCTTTGAACTCTTGGGAGCCAAGGTCTGGGCCGCCATACCCGCCATTTTGGTCTTAATTGGTGGCGCCGTACTACGATTCTTAATGGTGGACGCCGGTCAAATGACCCGCTACCTGTATTAAATCATCCTTTTTTTCTGCAAAGAAATCAAAAGCAAAATCAAAAAATAGGATTATGAGTTATTGGAACGAAGATCATAAACATACCTACTGGAATCCATACTTTGGTGGATTTATGCTGGGGCTTTTGCTCATCTTTACTTTTTATATGACCGGGCGCGGATTGGGGGCCAGTGGAGCGATGAAAAGTACGGTCGTATTCGCCTTACACGAGGTGGCGCCACAACACGTGGAAAATTCACGCTACTACAGCCGGTTTGTCGAAAAAGAAAAGAGCCCATTGAATACTTGGCTGATATTTGAAGTTTTGGGTGCCATTGGAGGCGCCTTCCTATCCGGCGCACTTTCCGGAAGGGCAAAATTTAGAATTCAGCACTCCCCCAAAATTACATCCAAACGCCGACTCATTTTTGCTTTGATTGGGGGCATCTTATTTGGCTTTGGCTCACAGATGGCTCGGGGTTGTACCAGTGGAGCCGCTTTAAGTGGACTATCGGTCATGGCAACGGCAGGCTTCATCACCATGATGACAATATTTGGAAGTGGCTATTTATTTGCGTATTTCTTCCGAAAAAACTGGATTTAAGAAAAAATTCGCCAACAATCATTTGGCAAAACAATAAAAAAAAAGTAACTGTTTAGGTGCCCCAATTTTTAGGTAGAAAATAGGCATTTTTGTGGATGTTGAAGCTACAATTTTTGAAGCGTAGCTGGGCTACGTGAGAAAATTTTAGCAAAAACAGGCGCAAAAAGGGCA